>JADGRG010000444.1 GCA_017881145.1 Sandaracinaceae bacterium
AGATAGGTCGGAATCCATCGCGGCCAGACGCGGGCCGAGCCCCTGAGCGCGCGTCGAGCCACGCACCAAGCGCAACAGCCCACAACGCCCGTTGCAGCTGTACGGCCGGAGGCGAGGGCTGCAGAAGCACCTTCTGGACGGCCACCGTGTCCACAAATTGACCCAGAGCTGCAGCGCCCCGCCAAGTGCTCCCTGCAGGTCCCAGGCCGCGCATGCGATAGCGCATCAGGTCGATGTCACCGGGCAGTGGGGTCTTGGGTCGGACGCAGACAGCTTTGGGGAGCCCACGTAGGGAGAGCCGGAGCAGGTGCTTGTCGATGCACCACGGCACCGCAGGCAATCCGAGCGAAAAACGAATGACGCGCAGGTCGGCCAGTGGATGGCGAGCCTCGAGCGCAACCCCCATACAACCCGGGTCATGGTGATCGAAGATGCGCCCCCACCCCGGAGAGGCGAAGTTCGCCGGGCTCGGGTCACGCGAACCCACGACGTGTAGCGGCGCATGCATCGAGGCCCAACGCGTGCCGAGATCCGTACGCGCCCAGAAGTCATCACGTATCCATGTCGGGCGTAGCGGCGGTGAGTGCTCGTGGCGCCAGCCAGCGAGCGCCGTGCGCAGACCCACCGGGGGCAACGCTCTCTGATGGCGCACGTACCACGCGAGATCGCGTGCAAGCGCCCCATAACGACCCTGCTTCCACCTCTCGGGCCAGTGGCGGCGAGCCGCAGCCTCAAGCAGCGCATCACCGTCCCAGCCCGTCAACACCGTCGAAAATTTCGCAGCCACCGTGACCGTCTGCTCGATCCAGGGACGCAACGCCGGCAGATGATTGGGCTCGGGCGAAACGAAAGTCTCCGGCCAGTCGAACACGCCGGCGTCGTCGAACGAATGAAAATGCACCGGGATCCCGAGGCTTTCCCCGACCAAGCCGGCATAGTGCCGCTCGCGATCCTGAACCAACGTGTCGTAGCCGAAGGTAAAGGCCTCCAACGTGTGGTCCGCGCCGTCACGAGCGAGCAACGACTTGGCCGTCTTGGCGACCAGGGGTGAATCCACTCCACCACTCATGAACGCCGCGACCCGCCGGGTGCGTAGGCGGTCTCGCACCGCATGTTCGAGCACTTCTTGAAACTGTTCCACGCACGCGTCAGCGCTCGTGAAACGCACCTCGGCTGGCTGCGGGATACTGAAATACCGCTGCAAGCGCAGCTCGCCCGCTTCGAGCACCAGGAAGTGGCCAGGCGGGATTCGCGCGATGTCTGCGTAGATCGTGACCGAACGGTCCAGGTAGCAGCCCCAGAGGAGGAAGTCGCCGACCGCGCTTGGGTTCAACTCGCTGCGAACGGCCGGATGCAAACGGACGCACTCGAGGCTGTTGCTGCCGGCAAACAAGCCCGCCTTGTTGGCGTAGTAGAACGGCTTCACACCCAGCTGATCGACGGCGCATACCAATCTGCGCCGTGGCGCATCCCACAGTGCGAAGCTGAAATCGCCGAGTATGTGCTCGAGGAAAGCTTCGCCCCACACATCGTATGCGTGCAAGAGCAGCGTGGAGTCGGGCACATCGCTTCGCACTTCGCGACCGCGACCGTGCAAGCGTGCGCACAGCGCGTGGCGATCATCCACACGCGCATCGGCGGTGATGAAGACCCGACCATCCAAGCTCGCAGGCTGGCGTTCGTGCTCAGACTCGACTGTTGTCTTGTGCAGTGTATGCCCGAGTCCAATGGAAGCGCCGTACCAGGTGGCTTCACCGTCAGGACCGCGAAAGCGCTGCGCCGCGGTCATCGCTCCCAGCAGGGCTTGGTCCACCGGCGCACCGTGGCTGGCCAGCAGTACGGCGATACCGCTCACGAGACCGTCCCGCTCGGGCGCAGCACCGTGTATCCGTGCACGTCGTCACCCCAACTGAACGAGCGACGCGAACACTGCACCCAGGCGTGCGCCTTGAGCACCCCAACACGCTCAATCGCCACGCCTATGCACAGGTCCGACGCCACGCCTGCTTGACCGAGCAGCCCGCGCAACGCGAGCGCCCATGCGAGACAACGTGTCCCCGGTACACGCCGTGCCGCGGCAGTCACCGCCCACACAGCCTGGTCCGCTGTGGTCGAACCCAGCCGCGGCAACCTGTCGGACATGGCTGAGAGCGCGCTCTGTTTGGCGACGAGCGAGCCTACACGCAGCGCGAGCGCAGCGCGGGCAATCAGAACCCACCACAGCGCCAGCGCGAGCAGGACGCGCTCACGATGGCTGAGTCTCGCCAGCTTACGAAGCATCGCTCGCTCTGCGCTCCACCAGCTGTTTGGCCATCAGTTCATCGATCAGCCCGAGCAGGTCGCGACGCGCCGTGTCGTCATCGACATCGAATTCGATGATCAGAGTCGCCACTACGGTCGACAGCACGGTCGGCGTTTGAAGCAGTTCCCAGATCCGCGCGCCCACGGGATCAAGCCCGTAGTAGACGGAGCGATCGAGATCGAGCACAGCGAGCTCGTCCCCCACCTTGCTGGCAAGTGAGCTCGCCCGCACACAGACGACATCGGTCAAAGCTGACTGCCTGCGTTCCGTCACGGCTCAGATGCTCCTAGCGCGCTCGCTTGCTCCGCCAACGCGATGCGCGTCGGCGCGGCTGACACTAATAGAGGATGGTGCCTTCGCCCTGGTTGCTGTTGGCGTTGGGATCGCCGACCACGAGGTCGTCTGCTCCGTCTCCGTTGAGATCGCCCACGTATTGAACAACGCGAGTCGTGGTGCCGGCCCCGGCGGGCGGTGCCACGGGCGCGGCGGCCGTATAACTGAGGGCATGAGCCACGGTCTTCGTTTGGACGATATCCGAGTACCAAAGGAACGCTTGCCCCGGGGACGCCCCTGAGAGCGAGCTGACGGCATCACCCGCGCACAATTCCGGCTTGCCATCGCCATCGAGATCCCCGAGATCGGTGCCCAGGCCGGACGCATAGCCGTCGCCCATGGATGTGCCAAGTGTCGTGCTTCCGGATGCACCCTTGACCTGAATCTTATCGGCGGGATCCAATCCATTGTCGCCGGGATAGACCGTGAAGTGATCCGCACCATAGGTCCGCACGGCGAGATCCCGCGCACCGGGCCTCGTGGCGCTGGCGACGTCGTAAACGTTGCCGATCGAAGCCAGACCATACCCGAAGTACCCTTGAGTGCCCACCACGTCGAGAGGCAACCCGCTTGGCACGCCCGCGGAGAGGAAACCGAAGTCCGCGATCGCCAGCGACTTGAGTCCCGTATCCATCGTCAGATCGTAGCTGCGGCCGGACAGGAAGAAGATACGGTCTGTCGAAGCGCTGAAGCCCTGCGCCGAGGCCACCAAGTCGTCACCTGCCACCCCGTCGAAGTCCCCAACTCCCACGATCGCCGAACCGAGCGTTTCA
>JADGRG010000445.1 GCA_017881145.1 Sandaracinaceae bacterium
GTCTGTGGTCGCGCGTTGCTCTCGGGCGCGTTCTCGGTGCCGGAGGCCTTTGCCGCGGCCGGGATGCAAAGCTGAGCGGCGAACGAGGCGAGTCTGTGGAGCAAGAGCTCGAAGTCGGCGTCGATGAACTGCTGGATACGCTCAAGCGTAAGGGTATCCCCCTGCCGTTCGAGATCGGCTCCTTCATCGCGCTCGAAGTCAGCGAGCAGCTGCTGCGGGCAGTCGTGCAGGTGCGTGCCGCCGATGTGGTGATCGGTCCGGTCGGAGAGATCTCCTTGCACCCGACGCAGAACAGGGCGAGCGCTGAAGCTGCCGTGCGCAGCGTGCTCGTCCTGCTCGGCGAGCTCCTGGTGTGCTCTGCGCCGGGCGTGACGCCGATGCTCCTCGAGTTGGTCGAGCAGGGTCCGAGCAGCGGCCAGTGGTCGCTGGAGCGTCTGCGCGACGATCTCGAAGCTTGCCTCGTGCCGCTGAACCGCGGTGCCACACGGCGCGTGCTGGCGCGGCTCTTGCGCGAGATTCGCAAAGGAGGTGGGCGCCCGAGCGCCCGGCCCCAGAGCGAGCCTGAAGGCGCGGATCTCGACGCCGAGTTCGATGCGCTGCTCGGCATCGAAGGTGCGCCCAAGCGCAAGCGTCGCGCCGTGCCTGTTTCGGATGACCAGGCTTCGATGCTGTTGGAGACCGATGCTGCACGTGATGAAGCCGCGTCGGCGGACGAAGCGTGGCATGAGCCTGGCCCGACGCAGCCAACGGCGGCGGAGCGCGCCCACCAAGTCGAGGTCGAGCCGACCAACCCGCGTCCAGTCGCCAAGCGCGAGGTGGCAGCGCGCCCGGCGCCGACCGCACCCTCAAGAGCGCTGCGCACGGACGAGTTCTTCGAGGCCGAGGATGCACCACGCTCGATGCGCGGTGGCACGGTGCTGGCGCTGCTCTCACTATTGGTTTCGGTGGTGCTGGTGGTCGCCTACCTCAGCCTCGGCCGAGACGCCGCACGCAGGTTGATGGGTGTTGCACCGCGCACCGACGAAAGCGCCGCGACCGCCGCAGGCAGCGCAGAGAGGCCGCGCAAGCTGGTCGGTGAGCTGCGCGTGACATCGGAGCCGGCACGCGCCGAGGTGTTCCTCTTGGTCGGTCGTGGTCCCGCGCTGGTCGACGACCTGCCTGTGGGCGTCGCGCACGAGTTTCTCGCGCTTGCGGACGGGCGCGCACCCACGCGAGCTAGCGTCCCGAGCGATGCGGCGTGGGAGCAGGTCGACGGCCACCTGCGCTACGAGCTGGCGCTGCAAACGACCAAGCTCGACGCACACGCTGACCCGAACGACTTGGGAGTGACGCTGCTGCCGCGCGACGTCGGTCAACCGAAGGGCATGCTGGGAACGGTGCGGGTCATCACCGCTCCGCCCGGCGCAAGCGTGTATCAACTGATCGGCTTCACGCCCGATGTTCGCGTCGATAACCTGTCCCTCGATCGCAGCTACGAGATGCTCGTATCTGCCAAAGGTCGCGTCATCGAGAGGCGTCACCTGGAAGCGTCAGACTTCAAAGACGAAGCTGGCCGGCGTGTCGCGGCGCTCGAAGTGCGGCTTGCAACGAAGCGTTGAGCGCGCATCGGCACAGCAGCCCCGCGCCGGCCCCTACGAATCCGCGTTCTTGCCAGCGAGCCGAAAGCGCGACCACTCGATGCCGAGCTTGCGCATGCGAGCACGCAGGGTGTGTGGGTTGATCCCAAGCATGCGCGCAGCCCCGAACGGGCCTTCGATGCGCCCGTGCGCAGCCAGGAGCGCGCGCTCGATGTGGCTGACCATGGCGCTGTCGAGCGGCGCAACGTTCCCGCCGGTCTGAACGACGTGGTCTATTGTGAGCGGCTGGATGGGTACATCCGCCGCCATCGGCGCCGGAGGCAAAGTCAGCGGACGTAGCGGCTGCACCGCGGGTTCGTAGGTGCCGATGGCCTTGGCGATCTCGAGTCGCTTGCCGTCGCCCAGGATGGCGGCGCGCTCGATCACTGTCGCGAGCTCACGCACGTTGCCCGGCCACGGGTAGCTCACAAGTAGCTCGAAATCGTGCTCGGAGGGTGTGAGTGGAGCGCCGCCGAGGCGCTGCCCCGCACGCTGCGCGAAGTGCGTTGCCAAGGCCGGGATGTCCTGCGGACGTTCCCGCAACGCAGGCAGTCGAACCGGGAACACGCTGATCCGGTACCAGAGGTCTTCGCGGAACTTCCCGTCGGCGACCATGGTTTCGAGGTTGCGGTGGGTCGCAGCCACGATCCGGACGTCGACTGTGATGGCTTGGTGGCCACCGACGCGCTCCAGCGATCCGTCTTGAAGAACGCGTAGCAGGCGGACCTGCGCTTCCAGGGGAAGCTCGCCAATTTCATCGAGAAAGAGCGTGCCGCCATCGGCGCGCTCGAACCAACCTTTGCGCGTGGCCACGGCGCCCGTGAAGGCGCCGCGCTCGTGTCCGAAGAGCTCGGAGTCGATGAGTTGTGCCGGAATCGCGCCGCAGTTCACGCGCACGACGGGGCCGCGCGCGCGTCGTGAGCGAGCGTGAATCGCGCGTGCGATCACCTCTTTGCCAGATCCTGTCTCGCCGAGAATCAACACGGGCGCGTCGGTCGGGGCCACCTGTTCCACGCGCTGCATGACCTGACCGAGGCCAGCGCCTGCGCCGACCACTGTGTCGCTGATGTCTTGGCGATCCAGGCGCGAGAGCAGCGCCCGCCGATCGGCCTCCAGCGCCTCGCGCATACGTGCCAGCTCGAGCAAGCGCTGGTCGTTTTCGAATGCCACCGTGAGCGGCTCGAGCAACGCTTGCGCCACACCGAGATGCTCTGCACCGAGCGCGCCTTCTGTCTCGGCGAAGAGCAAGGCGACACCCAACGGCCGCCCCTCAGCCAAGAGCGGGCAGACCAGCGCAGTCCCCGCGAGGCCGGGCGGCAGCACCACCTCGCTCACGGGTGAGCGCGTAGCTGTAGTGAAGAGCGCGGCTTGCCCGGCTTGCAGGAAGCGCAGCAGCTCGCTGCCGGCGCGCGCATCGCACTCCGAACGTGTCGGCGAAGGATCGAGCACTTGGTTCGGTGTGCAGCCCGCGGCGGCCACGGTAGTCAAGCGTGTGGGATCGCTGTCCAGGCGACGCACCAGCAAGAGCTCGACCGGCAGGCGCGTCGCCAGCATCGGCGCGATGCGGCGCACGGATTCCTCCAGCTCGAGGTGTCGCCCAACCTCGCGCCACAGTTCCGCCAGAAGGCTCATGGCTGCCTCGTCGTCGAGCTTCGTGGCGTCCATTCGGTCCGGGAGAATAGCGCAAGCATGAGACCTCGCCCACGTCGGGGCGTCCTAGGTGGCAGCGATGGGATGCAGGCTGGAAGCCTCCGCTGGATAGGCGCGAGCCGTGGTGACTTCGACCTGCACGCGGCAGCCCGGCTCGACGCCGCGCAGCAGCGAGGAGCGCCGCGGGAAGTGCGCGATGATCGGCCCGGCCCCGTCGACCAGCGCTTGGACTCGCACTCGATCGCCGAAGGTGACCATGCGCTGCACGGTCGCGACACCGGGATCCTCGCGCCAGAGCTTGAGATCGTAAGAGCGAATCACCAGGTGCGCGAGGCCCGACGGCGCGCTGCCCTTGATGCGCACATTGAGCGCACCGCTTTGTGCGCGATCATCCCGCACGGTGGCGGGGAACACATTCACCTCGCCGACGAAGCGCGCCACGAATTCGGTCGCCGGATCATCGAGGATCTCCATGGGTGTGCCGTTCTGCTCGATGCGTCCGTGATTCACCAAGAGCACACGGTCGGAAACCGAGAAGGCCTCTTCCTGATCGTGGGTGACGAAGATCGAGGTCACGCCCACTTCGTCGTGCAGGCGCCGTAGCCACTGCCGTAGCTCTTCGCGAACCTTGGCATCGACCGCGCCGAATGGTTCGTCGAGCAGGAGCACCTTGGGCTCGGGCGCGAGTGCGCGTGCCAGAGCCACCCGTTGACGTTGTCCACCCGAGAGCTGCGAGGGGTAGCGCTGCTCGAGGCCCGAGAGCCCGGTCAGTGCCAGCAGCTCCTTCACCCTTTTGCGCACCGCCGATTTTTCGACGCGGCGCACGTCGAGGCCGAAGCCGATGTTCTGCGCGACGGTCAGATGTCGAAAGAGCGCGTAGTGCTGGAACACGAAGCCGACGCCTCTAACGCGCGCGTGCAGGTCGGTAGCCGGCTCGCCGTCGAACCACACCTGGCCCGAGTCTGCTGATTCGAGCCCGGCCAGGATGCGCAGGATGGTGCTCTTGCCACTGCCCGAGGGTCCGAGCAGCGCGACCAGTGAGCCATCGCTGACCTCGAAGCTAACGTCGTCGACAGCCGCGAAGTCGCCAAAGCGTTTGCAGAGATGTTCGACCTTGATGTGCATGACTAGCTCGCCTGCCTACGGCGCTTGGCCCATGAGAGCGTAAGCAGGAGTGCCACGCTGGTGAATGCCAACACCGCCGCCATTCCGTAAGCCCCTGCGCTTTGCCGCTCTTCGATGGCATCGTGGATGAAGGTGGTCGCGGTCTGGGTCTGCCCCGAGATGCTGCCGCCGAGCACCAGCACGGCGCCGAACTCACCGAGTGAGCGCGACAGTGTCATGAGCACGCCGTAGGCAAGGCCGAAGCGAATGTTGGGCAGGGTGACGCGCCAGAAGATCTGCCACGGCGAAGCGCCGAGGGTCGCAGCAGCCTCTTCTTCGCTAGTCCCAATCTCCTCCAGCACGTAGACGATCTCGCGCAGCGTGTAGGGCAGGGCGACGAAGAGCGTCGCGATCAAGAGGCCCGGAAACGCAAACATGATCTTGATGCCGAAGTGGTCGAAGAGTGGTGTAAGCCAGCCCTCGCGGCCCAGTAGCAGCAGGAACGAAAGGCCGATCATGACGGGTGAGATCGCCAGCGGCAGATCCGCCAGCGCGCTCAGCCACGCGCGTCCGATGAAACGGTGTCGCACGATGACCAGTGCTCCGAGCGTGCCGAGCACCGCATTCACGGTCACCGCGATCGCCGCGAGCACGAGTGACATGCGCAGAGCGAAGAGCGCATTCGGCTGAAGCAGCGCGTTCAGGGCGGCGCGCAGGCCGACGCGCGTGAGCTCGCTCGCCAATGCTACGAGCGGCGCCACCAAGACGGTTGCGAGGTAGAGCAGGACCACGCCGCTGATGGCTGCACGTGCGATGCCTTCCCAAGCGGCCGTTCGAGCATCGGCGTGCAGCGCGCTGGCCGGGATGGTCGTGGGGGCGACGGCCGCTCTGCTGTGGGCGTGCTCAAGCATCCCGTGCTCCGATCCGGCGCTCGATGGCATGGGCTGCAGCGTGCAACCCGAGCGCGATGGTCAGGAGCAGCAGCGAAACAGCCGCTGCCGTGCGGGGTGTGCCGCTCTCGATCTCGCCGAACACGTAGACGGGTGCGGTCAAGGTGCGGAACGGGATGTTGCCTGCGACGATGACGATCGCTCCGAATTCGCCGAGCGCCCGGCCCAGCGAGCGGATCCCGGACGAGAGCACGGCCGGCGCGATCGACGGCAGAAACACCGTACGAAATACCCGAATAGCGGAAGCGCCCAGGATCTTCGCGGCTTCTTCTTCTGACTTGTCGATCTCCATCAGCACCGGCTCGACGGCTCGGATCACGAAGGGCAGGGTGACGAAGAGCAGGGCCAGCACGATGCCGGGCTGCGCGAAGACAATCTGGATGCCGTGAGCCTCGAACATGCGGCCGGCCGCCGAGAGCGGGCCGTAGAGCACCGCGATCATCAGGCCGGTCACCAGCGTCGGGATCGCGAGCGGCAGATCGATGAGCGCCGCCAGCAGCGTCTTGCCCGGCAAGCGGTAGCGCACCAGTGCCCAGGCCGTGGCCGTACCGAGCAACATGTTGATGAGCGCGACCAGGGTGCTGGTCCAGAGCGTGAGCCAGATCGCGGAGAGTGCGACCGGCGATCGCAGGGCTTCTGCCAGCGCGACCAGGCCTTCGCGGAGCCCGAAGCGCAAGAGAGCTACCAGCGGCAGAGCGACCAGCGCCCAGATGTAGAGCACCACCGCGTGGCGCAGCATGCGCTCGCCGCGGTTCGGGGTCAGCGCGTAGGCAGCGTGTTTCATGGCTTGTCGCTGCCGGCCTGTCCGAGCGCGGTGTCGTAAGCGGCGCCGGCTCCAAAGACGCTCGCTTGCACGCCGGCCCAGTCGCCGAGGTCGCGAATCGTGAAGAGGTCGGCCGGCGTTGGGAAGCTTGCAGCGACTTCCTTGGCAACCTCAGGCAGCACCGGTCGCAGGCCGTTCTTGGCGTAGATGCGCTGGGCCTCGGCCGTGGTCAGGAACTCGATGAGCGACTTCGCCACCTCGCGTGTGCCGTGCTTGTCGACGTAGCTGTCCACCAGCGCGACGGGGTTCTCGATCAGAATGGTCGACTTGGGGATGACGTATTCGTAGGCCTGGTTGTGTTGCTTGCCGACCAGGATTTCGTTTTCGTAGGTGATGATGGCATCGCCCACGCCCCGCTCGAAGTTGAGGAGCGACTCTCGTGCGCCAGCGTCCATGTTCTTCACGTTGCGCAAGATGCCTGCGAGCAGCTTGGTCGCCGCCGCTTGGTCGCCCACTTTGGCGGAGGTCTGGCCTCGCAGGGCAGCGCCCCAGATGGCCGCGATGTTCCAGCGCGCGCCGCCGCTGGTGCGGACGTTCGGTGTCAGCACCGAGACTCCCGGTTTCGCCAAGTCGTCCCACTCGTGGATCCGTTTCGGGTTGCCCGCGCGTACGCCGATCACGACGATGGACTGCGTGACCATGCCGCCGTGAGCTGCAGCCTTCCAGTCGTGCGTGATGAGCCCGGCTTTGCGGATCGACTCGATGTCGGGCTCGAGCGAGAGTGCCGCGACATCGGCCTCGAAGCCCGACACGATGGCGCGTGCCTGTGCGCCACTGCCCAGATAGGATTCCTTCCAGGCGACGTCGCTGCCGGCCTCTCGCACGTGTGCCCGAAAGGCTGGCAGGATCAGTGCGTAGGCTTCGCGCGGTGTCGTGTAGCCGCCGAGCGTCAGCGCTGGCGCCGGCGGCTGCGCTGAGAGCTTCTGGTCTGTTGCCCCAGCTGCCTTGCTCTCCGCAGACGACCCACAGGCTGCTGCAAGGCCGACGAGGCAGGCGAGTGTGGCGCGCAGCCCGGCGCAGTGCACCGAGCATTCCGTGATGTGCGATGGCCAATCCATGGCCCCCCGCGAAGCAGATCTCGTGCCACCTTCTGCAAGTGAGTGATTTCATGTACTTGAAGAGTCGCTATGCTCCTGTAACAGAAATGCCGTCATATATGGTTGCTTATGCCGTGATATAGGACGGGGTTTCTGGTACCGCGCGACCTCGCATCGGTAAGTTGCGGAAGCCCGTTGGGGCCTTCATGCTTTCGCCGCGGCTCACTTTCCGCTCATGGCTTTTTTCGGGAGGCTTCTTCGATGCGATACCGCGTGCTCTTGGTTTGCGCTCTTGGTCTCGGGGTAGTCGGCTGTTTCGGAGGAGGCTCTTCTGGTACCGGTGGGGGAGATGGCGGCACGGCCGCGGCAGTCAGCAACGTGGCGGTGCCGTCCAACACGCCGGTTCAGCAGCTGACGGCGGCGCAGCGGTCCAGCTTGTGCA
>JADGRG010000446.1 GCA_017881145.1 Sandaracinaceae bacterium
TGCGGATGTGGGCGATGCGGTGATGACGGATCTCACTGGCGACGGGAAACCCGAGCTCGTCTTGACCCTGCGCCAGCGTAACGCGCTAGGCGAACGCGAGATCTTCCAGGTCTTCGACCTGCGCGGTGAACACGCGCGAGCGATCTTTGGCGTCGAGACTCGCAAACAGACGCAGCAAGGTTTCATCGAGGCCGTGCTCGAAGTGCGGGGTGCCAAGGCTAGACGCGAGATTGTGGTGCGCATGGGTCGTGCGCAGGGTCTCTCGGCGGACAACTACCAGGAGAGCCCCGCGACCGGCGTGGCAGCCATCTTGTTGCCGTGGGGTCCGGTCGCGGAACGAGTCTTTGCCTGGGATACGACAAGCCAGCGCATGGTGGTGGTGCGCGAGCAGCAGAACCCCCATGTCGCGGCTGCGCATGGGGAAGTCGCTGCGACGCCAGCCGCCGCGCCTGTGGCTGTGCCGGTTGCAGCGTCGAACGTCTCGGCGTTGATCGCCGCGTTCAAGCAGGCGCGTGGGCTTGCTCCGACGGCATCGCCGCGTTTGTCGGAACGCGCCAATGTCGCCGAAGACGCTCGCCCCGAAGCTCTGCAGCTCTTCGGCAGCGACCTGGTGGTGGTCGGCGAAGGTTTTCGTGGCGGGGCGTCGTTCTTCTACTTCGGGTTGCCGGTGCGTGCCCCGTCCGACGTCCTACAGCTCTTTACGGGCGACGTTACCGGCGACGGGCGCAGCGAGATCTTCGTGCGTGTGCGAACGCAGGTCGGCGAGGTCCAGCGCGAGATCTTGCTCGGCTACACCTTCGTCGAGCTGGCGCTCGCGCCGATCCTGGCCGTCGAAGTGCGCCGAGCGCTCGGTGCTGCCAGCATCAGCAACGTGGTCTCGCTGGTGCGCGCGGCAGGGCGCGTCGTGCTGCAGATCGAGCCGGGGCTGGCCGATGGCTGGTCGGTGCAGACTTATCCATTTGCCTCTGAGGCAAGCGACACCACGGCTCCGCTGCTGCTGCCTTGGAAGGACCGCAAGGTCCGCTATGACTACGACGGCCGGCGCCTGGTTCGCCAGTCTGGTCACGATTGACCGGGCGTTTCTTTTCAGGTCTTCTTGCGCTCCGAAGCAGGGAATATGCAGCTCGACATCGATCCAGCGACGCTGGCGCTCCTCGAACACTACGGTTTCGACGAGGCGCTCTTTCTATCACTGCGTGACCGCTTCCTCCGCTCCGAGCTCGGCGTCGACGGCAATCGCATTCGCGGCCGAGTCGAGGTTCCGGCGCCGCAGGAAGTGCCGCGCCTGCCCGCCCCCGGCAGCTCGGCGCGCCAGCGACTCGCCACCATCGGCCTAGAGGCGATGCGCCGCGGTGAGGTCGGCTGCGTGGTGTTGGCAGGCGGCATGGCGACCCGTTTCGGTGGCGTGGTCAAGGCCGGCGTCGAAGCTCTGGCAGGGCGAACCTTCCTCTCGCTCAAGCTGGGAGGCGTTCGCCGCACCGCGGAGCAAGCCGCAGCGCGTGTGCCGGTGCTCGTGATGACGAGCTTCGCGACCGACAACGAGGTGCGTTGGCTTCTGCCGCGCGAAGAAAGCCCGCAGATGCCGGTGTCGGCTTTCGCGCAGCTCATCTCGCTGCGCTTGTGCCCGGACGGCGAGCTCTTCCGCGACGGCACTCATCCCTCTGCCTACGCACCCGGCCACGGAGATCTCACCTTCGCGCTGCGACGCTCCGGCGAGCTGCAACGTTTTGTCGCAGGTGGCGGCAAACTGCTCTATATGTCCAACGTCGACAACCTGGCAGCCACGCTCGACCCAGCGGTGATCGGCGCGCACCTGGAAAGTGGCAAAACCGTCACCGCCGAGGTTGTTTCCAAACACCCGGGTGATGCCGGAGGCGCCCCCGCTCGGGTGGACGGGGTGCTGCAGATCGTCGAGTCCTTCCGCTTTCCCAGCACGTTCGATGAACACCAGATCCCGGTCTTCAACGTGAACTCGTTCGTGCTCGACGCCAAGGCCATCGATCGCGACTTCCCTCTGACCTGGTTCGTGGTGCGCAAGAAGGTCGCGGGCAAAGAAGCGATCCAGTTCGAGCACTTGGTCGGTGAGCTGACTGCCTTCGTCCCCACCGCCTGTTTGCACGTGGACCGTGACGGGCCCGACGGCCGTTTCCAACCCGCCAAGGATCCCGAAGAGCTCGCCCGCCGCGCCCCGCAGATCGAGGCAATGCTGCGGGCGAGAGGCGTTCTTTGAGCAGAAAGCGGGCGCCAGAGCGGCTCGCGTTGGTGCACGGAGAAAAAGGGCTGTGCCGGTTCGGGTTGGCGTGGATGGTGGTTGGTCTGTGCGTGCTCGGCACGGCTTGCGACAAGCGGCGGCAGGCTGTGTGTCGTTTCGGCGCAGAGCATGCGCTCGCGAGCACCGACTCCGCGAGCTTCGATGAGCTCTCGCTGGTCGCAACCAAGCTGGGTTTCGTCGCGCTCTACTCCGATGTGAGGGGACTCTTCGCCCTTGGCCTCGACCCGCGCGGCGCGCCTCGCGCAGCTGAGCGTAAGCTGGCCGAGCGCTGTGAGGGCGGCTTCGATGCGCTCATCGACCACGAAACGTTGCACCTTGCATGCCTGCGCCCTGCTTCGGACGCGGACCCGAGCGACGCGAGCGCGGTGACGATCTACGACTTCGATGCGCAGCTGGCAGAGCAGGGTGCAGTGGCATTCGGCAGCGCTCGCAGACTCTCACGTGGCATCGCGTTGATCCGTCACGGAGCAGGGTTCGCGTGCGCGTACCAGGATGCCGGGGTGGGTGAGTCGCGCGTCATCGTTGCAGAGGTCTTGCACGCAGTGGTGACGCAGCGAGTGGTCTCGGACCAGACCTTTTGGGCCAGCGCACCCTCGCTGGTCGAGCAGCGGGGCGAGCTCTTCGCTGCCTGGGCTGAGCTGCAGGCGGGCGTCGCAGCATCACCGGGACGGATCATGTGGAGTCGGCTGGCTGCGGGCGCGCCTGCTCTGCCGCTGATGGCGACATCGGATCCGGCCCCAGCACCTCTTTTGCTCTCGGTCGGCGATGACTTCGCGCTCGCCTTTCGCGACCGGCGTTCGCGGGCTCGCAAGACCGGGCTCTACCTCGAGCGCCTCAGCGGAACGGGGGAGAGGCGCGGCCAAGTGCTGCGGGTGGCTCGTGCGGATGGCAATGCGCGGCCGGTGGTGAAGGCGTGCCTCGGGGGCATCGTGGCAGCGACTCCGCGCAGGTTTGCCGGCGACTACTTTGTGGGGGTCGTGAAGGTGGGCAACCAGCTAGATTTCGTGTCGGGCGAGCAGCAGTTCTACGAAGATAGCCATGAATTCGGGCAGGTTGCGCTGGCCTGTGACGCCGAGCGGGCGATGCTCTTGATCGCGGAGCGAGGCAAAATGGGGCAGCACGGGGCAGCCTTGCGCTCGGTGCCGCTGGCGTGTTCGCGCTGAGGGAAGCAACTTGTCCCGACGTCCGACCAGGACGGGGCTCTGTGCTAGGCTCGAAGCGGGAATACTGTGCGGTTATTGCGGCCAGGGCTGGTTGTGTTCTGCGTGGCGCTTCTCGCGTCGCTCTGTGTGCACCTGCCTGTCTACACCGCACTCGGATCGCTCGCGGACGTGCTCCTGCATCAGAGCGAAGCCGCCCCGAAAGGGCCGGTCGAGTTCGAGCTGGCTGCGCTGGGCGAGCCTGCGCCGTCGCCCAAGCCGAGTGAGAGCGACAAGCGGGCCGACAAGGTCGTGCAGAAGGTCACCGAGGACAAGCCAAAGCCCGAGCCAGAAATCGAGCACAAGCAGGCGGAGCCCGCGAAGAAGCCGCCGCCGAAGCCGGACCTGCGAATCAACCCAGAGCTCGCTCCGCCACCCCCGCCACCTCAGCTGGCGCCTCCGCCGCCGCCAGCTGCAACGCATCAGCTCGCCGTCACGCAGAAGAGCGACGACCCCAAGGCTCCGCCGCCCGACAACGCGCGCTTCATCGCGGAGGACAACCGCCGCGTGACCGAGGAGACGGTCGCGAGCGTGACCAACATGGACGTGGATCAAGCAAACCCGCAGGTTGCTCCGCACGCCTCGAAGCTCGCAGAGACTCAGGGCGACTCCGACAAGAGTGATCCTGCCGACCTGCACGACGTCAAGGGCGAGCACACCCGACCCGCGGATGCGCGTGAAGCGCAGCAGAAACCGCGGGCTCCTTCTGAGGCTTCACACGGTTCGGAGCGTGCCGAGGCGCTCGCTCGCGCACCGAGCCAGGGCGGCAGCGCGGGCGCCAGCCAAGACAAGCGTGCTCTGGCGGCAGGGTCGGAGTTGGTGGGCGGCGACGAGCAGACAGTCGTCATCGACGATGGCATGGGTCGCATCCGGATTCGGCGTGCCCTGCCCGGGCACGGGCCGGGCAATGCTGGGGGTGAACGCCAGCGCGGCGCACCCACCGAGCAGCGAGCGGAGCGTGCCGGCGCGCGCGCCAGCCGTGGCGTGAGCCTCAACCTCTCTTTCTCTCAGTTCGAGCAGACCTTCGGCGCAGATGAATTGCGTGCGGAGCGCGAGGCCTACCTGGAACAGCGGCGCTCCAAGTCGCAGGGGGGTAACCGAGAGGTCGAGTGGAAGCAGTTCCGCGCGGCGATCGAAAACTTCGTGCCCAACGTGAAGCCGGGCAACCAGACCGCGCTCAACGCCGCAGCCTCGCCGTTCGCGGCGTACCTAGCCGAAGTCCACCGGCTGATCCACCGCGAGTTTGCGTTTCGCTTCCTCAAGGATCTGCCGCTGGTCGGTGGTCCCTACAACGATCCAACGCTCTACACGCAGCTCGAGATCATCATCAATCAGGACGGGACGCTCCACAAAGTCGGGGTCATCCAATCGAGCGGCTTCACCCCGTACGACTACGGCGCTTGGAATTCGGTGGTGCGCGCTGCGCCCTTTCCCGAGCCGCCCAAGAAGATCTTGTCCGGAGATGGTCGTGTCTACATGCACTGGGGCTTCAACCGGGACGAGCGGCAGTGCGGCACCTTCAACGCCGACCCCTACATTCTTCCGAACCTGGGCAACTCGCCGAACCCGAGTCCCGGTCCGATGCACGATAAGGGAACGGTTGGACCCGGGCAGAAGCTTGGGCAGCGGAAGCCGAACGCATCGCCGCAGCCCACAGCTGCAGTCTCGACAAGTGGGCGCGAGTCGAGCGCGGCTTGGATCCGCCCTTGGCTACGCTGACCGACCAGATCAAGCGCCTGGCCCGTGAGCTTGGGTTTGCGTGTGCGGGTGTGGCCAAGGTGCAGCCGATGGCTGCGGACGCCGAGCGGCTGCAGACCTGGCTCGCGGCGGGCTATCACGGCTCCATGGATTACATGGCCGAGACGGCGGAGGTCCGGGCCGACATCGCGCACCCGAAGCTGCTCGCCGACGCTCGCAGCGTGTTGGTGCTTGCGACACCCTATGCGCACGCTCGACCCACGAGCGGCCTCGAGCCGGGCAGGGTGGCGCGCTACGCGCAGGGGCGTGACTACCATGCGCTGCTCTACGACCGCACCCGTCCGCTCAAGCGGCTCTTGCGCGCCCACGGAGCGAGTGCGCGCGCCTGCGTCGACACCATGCCTGCGCTGGAGCGCGCCTGGGCCGTGCGCGCCGGCTTGGGCTTCATCGGTAAGAACGCGTGCGTGATCGTACCCGGGGTAGGCTCGCACCTCTTGCTCACGCTGGTCGTGACCAGCGCCGAGTTGGTTCCCGACACGCCGATCGAAGAGCGCTGCGGGAGCTGTCGACTCTGCCTCGACGCCTGTCCCACCGGAGCCTTCGTGGCTCCTCGTGTGCTCGATGCACGGCGCTGCATTTCGTATCTGACCATCGAGCATGAGGGCGGGATCGACGACGAGCTGCGCGCCGGCATGGGCTCGTGGCTCTTCGGCTGCGACGCCTGCCAGGACGTGTGCCCGTTCAACCGCGGCAAGCCGAGCGAAGCCGAGCTCTCGCAGCCCTTCGCTGCCCTCGATCGTTGGGACGAGCTTGCGGCCGAGGACTTGCTGCGCATGGACGAGGCAGGCTTCGACGCCTACTCGCGGCGCACGCCCTTGCGTCGCCCAGGACGCGCGGGCATGGCGCGCAACGCAGCCATCGTGCTCGGCAACGTCGGTGACAAGCGGCACCTGCCGATCCTGCAGCAGAGCGCGGAGCGAGATGCCTCGCCGGTGGTGCGGGATGCTGCGCGCTGGGCGTGTCGGCGGATTGAGGCGCGGACGCAGCCCAACGAAAGCGAGGATGAAGAGCTGGATCGGCGCGTGAGGTTGGCCGCGGCGAAAGCGGGGTGAAGGCGACGGCACAGCACGACGCATCCGTGGCCGCGTGACCGGCACGGTGTCAAGCGCTCTTGGCCATCTTTTGCTGGGCGTGCCAGAGATCCCAATCCATCTGCAACCCGAGCCAGAACTGCGGCGAGTTCTTGAAGATCCGGGCCAAGAGCAAGGCCGTCTCGGCCGTGACTCCGCGCTTGCCATTGATGAGCGTGTTCACGCGCTGGATGGGCACACCCATCTGTTTGGCGAGCTCCGTCTGAGTCATCTCCATGGGCTTGAGGAACTCTTCAAGCAGCATTTCCCCGGGAGAGGTCGGAGGTCGGTACTTCGGGAGCATAGCGGTAGTCCTTGCAGATGGCAGATGAAGGGAGCTCAGTGAGTGTCTGAAACGCAGACGTCCGTGGCGTTGCTTTTGTCGAACTTGAAGGTGATGCGGTACTGGTCGTTCACTCGGATCTTGTAGACGCCCTTGTACTTCATCAGGCGGTTGTTGGGTGGGGCTCGCAGGTCTTCGATAGTCGCGGCTCTGTTCAACTGATCGAGCTTCCTGCGGGCGATTGCCCACAGTTCTTTGGGGATATGCCTTGCAGCTTTGGAGTCCAAGCCGTCATAGATGATCCCCGCGTCCGGCGTTACGCTCTGCGCATGACCGTCGCGCCAACACAGCGCTTTCCGATTCACTTCGACAGCTGGTACGCGGCGTTGTCGCGGACGCTGTTCATTCCACCGACTGCGTCGTACGTCGAGCTGAACGCGGACTTCGTGGTCGTGCGCATGGCGTGGGCGTTCGACGCGATCTTCCCGCGTGCCAGCGTGCAGTCGATTACGCCGCTGGCCAGCAACCCAGTGAGCCGCGGCGTTCACGGCATCGCCGGCCGCTGGCTCGTGAATGGCTCGGGCTCCGGCATCCTCTCGCTGCGCCTCGAGCCTGCGCAGCGCGCACGCGTCATGGGCTTTCCCGTGACGCTGCGCGAGCTGATGGTGAGCGTGGACGATCCGGCTTCGCTGCAGGCCGCGCTGCATCGCGAGCCCACCGTCGGTGCCTGACGGGCGCCGTGCGCTTGCCCCGTCGTCAGGGGGTCTCGCGCAGCGCCTTCGCGAAGCCTTCCAGCAGGTTCGCGAGCGGCACGGCGAGCTCCCTTGGCGCGTCGATGCGCACCCCGCCGTCGGGTAGACGCGACAACGACAA
>JADGRG010000043.1 GCA_017881145.1 Sandaracinaceae bacterium
CTAACGCTTGCGTCATGCGAGATGGCGCAAAACCAGAAGTGGACGGCGAGTGCGTCCATGGCGCGCTTCCGCGGGTATGCCCAATCTTCGGCGGCGGCGCCAGTGCAAACGACCTGCCGGCACTCGACCACACTGCGGAGCATGACCATCTCGCGTCGCAGAACGTGTGCGGCAGCGCCTGCATGTCGTCATTCATCGCTCAAAAGTGAATCGCCGCGCTGGGCCCACACGGACGCGCGAAGAATCGCGAGCGTATGATGAGCCATCCACAACGGCAGGACGCCCCAACCGAAGGGCTCGCGACATGAAAGCTCTAAAGCAAACCACGGCAAACCAAGAGATCGCGCAGCACGGCAACCTGCGCACGACGGCCTTCGTGGATCTGCTGGTCGCACTTCTCGATCTGCAGAAGACAGGCACCCTGCGCCTTGCAGACGAAGAGTGTGCCGTCCACGCGGTCTTGCGCTTCGAGCGCGGAGTGCCGACCGGCGCACGCGTGAACATCGGCGAGACGAGTCTGTTGCAAACGCTGATCCCCCTGTGTGCGCGCTCCGTGGGCGACTACAGGTTCATCGACCAAGTCGATGAGGTCGGACACCAGCCCGGCGCTGTGCTGGGCCGAGTCGATCCGGTGACGCTGATCGCAGCGGCGATGCGCGGTCCTGCGCGCGAAGACGTCGTGGAAAAGACGCTCGCGCCGATTGGCTCCGAGCTGCTCCGGCTGCACCCGCGGGCGAATCTCAAGCGCTATGCCTTCACGGTGCAAGAGCGCGAAGTCGTGCTCTTTCTGGAGCAAGCACCCATGAGTCTGAGCGAGCTCGTGACGCAGGTGAGCACGAGCGAGCATGTGGTGCGGCGGGTCGTGTATGTGCTGAAAGTGACGCGCGGAATCTCGCTCATGCCCGCCGGCCGCCAGCTCGTGTCCGGGACCATCCAGCGCGTGGTGCCGACCGCCGAGTGCCACGCGCCGCCAGCAGGGCGCGCGACAAGCTCGACGTCCTCTTCCCAGCTTGCCGCGAGATCACTTGCGCCAAAGCGCCCGACAGGGCTGCCACCAAGCTCGGCGGGTCGCTACCACGTGCACGATGCGGAACCTGAATCGGTGCAGATTGCTCTGCGCGGCCTGCCCGATGCGCGCAACCAGAATGCGGAGCCGGGCAACGCCAACGGCGATGCGTCGCTAGAGTCGCAGCTCGAACGAGCCTGCGACGGACTCACCCATTATCGAGAAGCCGAGCGCTTGCTGCGGCGCAGCGACTATCCGGCCGCTCTGCAACGAGCGGAAGCGGCGCTCAGTGCCGAGGGCAGCGCACGACACGAAGCGCTCTACGGATGGCTTCTGCATCTGAATGCTGGCGCCGGCGCAGGTGGCCGAGTCCATCCGCGCGCGTTGCAACACCTGGACAGCGCGCTCAACCGCGACCCGACCTGCGAGGCCGCCCACTACTACAAGGCACTCCTGCTCAAGCAGCTCGGCCAGCTCGACGAAGCGCGCTCGCACTTGAAGCGCGTCTGCAAGCGGAACCCTGACCACCAAGAGGCTACCCGCGAGCTGCGTCTGCTGGAGATGCGCGGTCGCACCCGCGACAGCTCCAACCTGGTGCACCGCATCTTCGGACGCACACCGGGCGTGACCAAGCCGGACCAGAGCTGAGAGCCTCCTCAGGCCCCGGATACGGGCCCGCGATACACAGGCCAGCGGGACAGGCCCGCAAGAACGCCTAGAAGTCTCCAACGCTGAGCGTGCCGGAGCGTGCCGGCCTGCCACCTGCGGGATGGGACGCGGGCTGCGGCGCCTGGTTGTCGCTCGGTAGAACACGCGCTGCTGAGTGATCTCTGCGGCCGTGGTGTCGCCCGCGGGTCGCGTCCTGGGTCGAGGGCTCCGCGGCAACCACGGTAGATGTGGGTGCCGGCGGCGCCACCGGGGCACGCTGTGGCACAGCTGCGGGTGGCTCGACCGCTGCAGCTGTCGGCGGCGGAGCGGCTAGCGGAGCCGGTGCGGGCGGTGCAAGCGCTGCCGCAGCTGCCACCGGTGCAGCGCTCGAAGGCGCTGGCGTCACGACGTGGGTCTCGGTGCCTCCAGCCAGGAAGGTGCGGGACACGAACCAGCCAATGCCGCCGAGCACCAGCAGCACCACCGCGGCGAGCATGGCTCGCGTACTGCCGGTGTTGCGAGGAACGATCGGCGCCTCCGAAACAAAGGGCGTGGTCGGCCCCAGCGTGCCGGTGGGGATCGGCATGGCCTGCACCCCGCTGGGATCACGCCGTTCGCCGCGCAGCACGGGCGTGTGCGCAAAGGGCTCGAGCGCTTGCGCCAGGCTTTCCATGTCCGGAAAGCGCTCGTTCAGATCGCGCGCCATGGCCCGCAGCACGAGCTTGGCCAAGCCTTCGGGCAGATTCGGCACGAGCTCGCGGGGATCCCGTACTGTGCCGGTCGCGATCTCCAGGATCAGCGCGCTGTAGGTCTCGGCGTTGAAAGGCACGTCGCCGGTCAGTGCCTCGTAGAGGATCACGCCGAAGGCATAGACATCAGCGCGCTTGTCGACCTGATGCGAGCCGCGGATCTGCTCCGGAGACATGTAGTAGGGCGTGCCGACCACTGCTCCAGTCTTGGTGAGGCGCATGTCCGCTTGGCCGTCACCCGTCGCAAGCTTCGAGATGCCGAAGTCGAGGACCTTTGCGATGCGCGCGTTCCCGTCTTCATCGCGACACAGGAAGATGTTGTCCGGCTTGAGATC
>JADGRG010000447.1 GCA_017881145.1 Sandaracinaceae bacterium
AGACTGCATCGGCAGAAGTGGCGATCGCCGGGTCGATGATCTTGATCGCCACCAAACACTGCGGCGTAAGGTCCCGCGCCTGCCACACCGGGACCGCAGCCCAGCCCCCACCCGCGACGCTCCCCCACCGCGCGCCCTGAACGCGCCCCCTAAACGCGCCCCCTATCGGGCCCGCAGCGCAGCCCCCACGCGTGAAGCCCCACCGCCACCAGCGACGCTTCCCCATCACCCTTCGCACTCGACCCACCCGCCACTTCGCGGGGTGGCCGAGGTGCGGAAGGCACGTTATGCTTGCTCTTTCCAGCCTCTGAAAGCGGGCGTACTCGACCGATGCTGCAAATCCTCGTCGCCATCCTCGGCATCTCGGTCCTGGTGATCGTCCACGAAGCGGGCCACTACCTGATGGCGCGCGCGTTCGGGATCCGCGTCACCCGCTTCAGCATCGGCTTCGGGCCGGTGCTGGCCAAGTACCAGCCCAAGGGCAGCCCGACCGTCTTCCAGATCTGCGCCATCCCTTTTCTGGCCTACGTGATGATCGCCGGCATGAACCCGGCGGATGAGTTCGATCCGAAAGATCCGAGCCTCTATCCGAACAAGAGCATCCTGGCCCGCACGCTGACCATCTTCGGCGGACCCTTCGCGAACTACCTGGCGGCCTCACTGATGATCTTCGCCCTGGCGCTGAGTGGCTGGCGCGAAGACCTGCCAACCAAGCCGATGGTGGTCGCCAAGTTCGATGCCGACTCCGCCGGACAGAAGGCAGGCCTCCAGGTCGGCGACATCGTGCTCGAAGCCAACGGCCGCAAGGTCGCGGACGTGAGCGAGCTGATCAAGGTCACCGCGCCACGCGCTGGCCAAGCCACGCTTTACGTGGTCAAACGGGACGGGCAGGTGCTGCCGCCCATCACCATCATCCCGCGCGCCAAAGAAGGCCGCGGCGTGATCGGCGTCTGGCCCAAGCTCGAAACGCATTACCAGCCGCTCTCGGTGCGCGAAGCCGGCCTCTTGGCCGTTGCGCTGCCGTATCGGCTGACCCTGGCGAACCTCAGCAACATGGTCGACCTGGCCAAGCGCCGCAGCACCGAAGGCATCACGGGCCCGGTCGGCATGGGCAAGCTCGTGGCGGAGCAAGCCGAGCAAGGCGTCTACCCGCTGGTCTGGGTGCTGATGCTGATCTCGGTCGCGCTGGGCCTCTTCAATCTCCTGCCGGTGCCGGCGCTCGATGGCGGACGCCTGATGTTCCTCGGCTATGAGGTCATCACCCGCCGCCGTCCCAACGAACGCATCGAAGCCGCCGTGCACGCGGTCGGCTTGATCTTGCTCTTGGGCATCATCGCTCTGGTCACACTGCGCGACGTGGTCGGGTGAAGAGCTGTGCAACTTGCGGACGGCGACCTTTACAGGGGTGCGGAAGCCAGCTAAGAGCGGGGACTTGAGCCCGGCGCGAGCAGCGTGCTGCGGTGGAGGGAAGAGAGATGCGCGCGCTTTGGATTTCGCTCTGCATTGCGACGTTGGTCGTGGTCAATACCGCGCAAGCTCGCGACCGCCACAAGAAGAGCTCGCAGCCGAAGGAGCCGGCCGCCGAGGAGCAGCCGGCGGAGGAAAAAGCCGAGCCCGCAGCTGATAGCGGCTGGGACACATCTGCCGCAAGCACCGCGGCAGCCGCACCGGCAAGCGACACCGAGGGCGACCATGCCAGCCAGAACGTCGCCGCGATCGACGCCGCAGCCGATGCCTCGGCGGAGGATCAGCACAAGGCTGACCAAGTGCCGCCGACCTGGTGGTTCGGCGCCTATCTGCACGGTGCTTTCGTGCCGTCCTTCATGCTGGGCCTCTTCCTCGACGGCCCGCCGACCATCGCCAACGCCACATTCGGCGTGACCGCTACTCACCGCACCAAGGACGGCTTCAGCCTGGTGCTGGGTCTCGGCTACGCGAGCTACGCCTTCGCGGGGCCCTTCCACCAGACCGGCAAGCCGGACGAGGACACCGAGTGGGTCAAGAGCACGCTCGGCCTGGTGCACGTCACCGGCGAAATGCTCTGGTCCACCAACATCGTCGCCACGGCCAGCGCTCCCGAGATGCTGAGCTTCGAGTACGGCATCGGCCTCGACTTCGGCATCGTCACCGGACACATGACGCGCACGGAGGCCTACCCCACCGGCCACGGCTACGCGCCGTGCGTCAAATACCTCAACCCAAACCCCACCTACTGTGAAGTCCCACAAGCCGTGCTGAACGGCACGAACCCGAGCGCGAAGAGCGACGCATACAACCAGACCGGTGCACAATACGGCGCGGTCGAGAAGCGCATCCCGCCGATCGCCGCGCTGCCCATGCTTCCCATCTTGGCTCTGCGCCTGAGCCCGGCGCGCAACCTAGCGATCAAGCTGGAGGGCGCCTACGGCATCTTCCAGTTCTGGTTCGGCCTCTCGGCTGCCTACGGCGTCGACATTTGAAATCAGACACGCCAGCACCGGACTTGACCGGATCGGCGTGACGTGAAAGGGATCCCAACCATGCGGATCCGGCCCATCTCTAGCCTCCTGACGCTCGCGCTCGTCTCAAGCCTTGCGCTCCTCGCAGCCTCGCGGACTCACGCGGAGCCCCAAGCCACGCACAAGGGGGACAAGCCCTCCGGCGCCAAGAGCCACGCACCGGCGGCGCCTGCCGAGCCCGTGAAGAGCGAAGCAGAGACGCAGGCCAAGGCGGCCGAGGACACCGCACGCAGAGCGCAGGTGGTGGCGCACTTCGACGGCGGAGAGATCACGGTCGGCCAGCTGGAAGACGCGATCACGGGTCAGAACCCGTATCTGCGCAAACGCTTCGATGACCCCAAGGAGGTGCAGGCGTTGCTCGATAAGACGCTGCGCTTTGAGCTGCTGGCGCACGAAGCTGCGCGCCGCGGTTACGACAAGAACGAGGTCGTGGCGTTTTCGGTCAAGCAGAACGCCGTGCAGACCATGATCAAGAAGGAGTTCGACGAAAAGCTCACGGCCGAGTCGATCCCCGCCGAAGACGTGAAGAAGTACTACGACGAGCACATCGACGAGTTCGTTCGCACCGAGATGCGGCGGGCGAGCCAGGTGCTGCTGGCGAACGAAGCCGATGCCAAGGCGCTCTTGGCCGACGCCAAAGCCGCCGACATGCGTACCTTCCGCGAGCTCGCGCGCAACAAGAGCATCGACGAAGCCAGCAAGCTGCGCGGCGGCGACCTCGGCTACTTCGATCTCAAGGGCAAGGTGATGGACGCGCCGAACGAGAGCGTCAACGTCGCCATCGCCAAGGCCGTCTTTGCGCTCAAGACGGTGGGCGACACCAGCGAGCCCGTCAAAGTCGGCGACGGAGTCGTGATCCTGAAGCTCACCGGCGAGCGCCCCGCCCACGAAGAAACCCTGAAGGACGCCAGCGAACGCATCCGCATGCGGCTCTGGCGCGAGCGGAGGCAGTCTGGCATCGACGGCCTACTCGCAGCGCTCAAGAAGCAATACCAGCCCGAAGTTCACCCCGAGCTCTTGGACGCCATCAAGTTCGAAACCGCCGCTCCGGTGGTCCCCACCGAAGGTCTGCCACCCGGCTTCCCGCAAGCCAAGCCACAAGCCGCTA
>JADGRG010000448.1 GCA_017881145.1 Sandaracinaceae bacterium
CAAGGCAAGCACCCGCAAGGCAAGCACCCGCAAGAAAGACGCCGGGCTCGCGTTCCGATTGCCGAGCCACGTAAAGCCGCTGGCGTATCGGCTGCACATTGAGGTCGACCCCTACGTGGAGTCGGTCTATCGCGGCGAGGTCGAGATCGACCTTCAGCTATCGCGCCGTGCCAGCGATATCGAGTTGCATGCGGTGGAGCTTGCGATCACTCGCGCCACGCTGGTAGTCGCAGGCACCGAGCTGGCATGCGAGGTCGAGCCCCACCCGCATCGCGAGACGATCCTGCTTTTGCCCAAGGCCAAAGCTCCGGCGGGACTGGCTAGCTTACGAATCGCGTTCTCGGGCACGCTCCGCTCTGACCTGCGCGGCTTCTACGCGGCGAGCGCGAAGGCACGGAAGTACGCCTTCACGCAGCTCGAAGCGGCGGATGCGCGGCGCTTCTTCCCTTGTTTCGACGAGCCAGCCTGCAAAGCGCGCTTCACGATTTCGGTCACGACCGGCGAAGCCAACACCGTGGTCTCGAACAATCCCGTGCAGCGCGTGGAGAGCTGCGAGGCGGGCCGCAAGACCGTGCACTTCACGCAGACGCCGCTGCTCTCGACCTACCTCGTGGCGCTGGCGGTGGGCGAGCTCGAGACCTCCGAGCCGGTGTTCGCCGATGGCGTGGCGATCCGCCTCGTGCACGTGCCGGGTAGCCAGCACCTGACCGGCTTTGCGCTCGATGCAGCGCGCGAATGCCTGGGACGCCTGACACGCTACTTCGGCCTGCCTTACCCCTATGCGAAGCTCGATCTGGTGGCCGTGCCGGACTTCGAGATCGGCGCCATGGAAAACGCGGGCGCTGTGTTCTTCCGCGAGACACTGCTGCTCATCGACGAAGCCACGGTGAGCTTGCCCGAGAAGAAACGCGCCGCCGAGGTCATCTGCCACGAGCTCGCGCACATGTGGTACGGCAATCTCGTCACCATGCGCTTCTGGGACGACCTCTGGCTCAACGAGGCGTTTGCAACCTGGATGGCGTTCGACGTGGTGGCCAAGTGGCGCCCCGAATGGAAGATGTGGAACGACTTCGGGCACTCGCGTAACTCTGCGTTGCACCTCGATGCGCTGGACAACACGCATCCCATCTACACCGAGGTCCGCACTCCGGCCGACGCCACCGAGAACTTCGACCTGATCACGTACGAGAAGGGCGCTGCCGTGGTGCGCATGTTGGAGCGCTACCTGGGCCCAGGCACGTTCCAGAAGGGCGTGCGCATCTACATCAAGCGTCATCGCGAAGGCAACACGGTGGCCAAGGACCTGTGGCGTGCGCTGGAAGAAGCCGCAGGCCAAGACGTCGAGCGCGTGGTGCACGCTTTCATCACGCAGCCAGGCTTTCCGCTGATCCGCATCGAGCGGCGCGACACCAAGAGCGGAGCAGAGCTGGTGCTGGAGCAAGAACGGTTCCATGCACGCGGACCTCGGGCCCAAAGCAAGTCGAAGGCTAGCCAGCGCTGGGCTGTGCCCTGGGTAGGGCGCGTCGGGGAACGCAAGCTGGCGCGACAGCTACTCACAACGCAGCGCGCGCGCATCGAGATTCCCAAGAACACACCCTTCGTCTATGGCAACGCCGACGAGGGCGGCTTCTTTCGGCCGCTGCACGCGCCCAGAGAGCTCCGTGCGCTGGTCTCTGCCTTGCCCAAGCTCGCGACCAGCGAACGGCTGGGCCTGCTTCACCACCAGTGGGCGTTGGTGCGCGCAGGCTATGCCGAGCTGGACACCTTCCTGCCGCTGATGGCGGCGCTCTGCGCCGAGCCGGAGCCGGATGTGCTGCGCGCTCTGGTCGGGCCCTGCGAATGGCTGGTCGACGACCTAGCGGAAAGCGCCAGCGCGGACATCGGCAAAGCGATGCAGACTCACATCGCACAGGTGTTCGCTCCGGCGATGGAGCAGCTCGGCTTCGATGCCAGAGCGGGCGAGAGCGACGAGATCCGACTGCGCCGCGCTGAGCTCGTCACGCTGGTCGCGGTGGTGGCAGAGGCAGAGTCAGCGCGCGAGCAAGCCGAGGCACGATGCCAAAGCTACCTGAAGGACCGGCTCTCGCTCGACGCGAATCTCGTCACCCCGGTGCTGGCTGTCGGTGCGCAGAACGCTGGCGCAGCGCGCCTTTCCGCCTACCTGGAAGCCTCCACCTCGGATCCCACACCACAAGAACGCCGCCGCTTCCGCATGGCGCTTGGCGATGTGCGCGACGCGAAGCTGGTGGACAGCGTGCTGCGGCTTTGTCTCACCGATCGCATCCCCACCCAGGACGTGGCGCTGCTCTTGGCGCGGCTCTTGAGCAATCGGCATGCCCGTGTGGCGACCTGGGGCTTCATCAAGGCGGAGTGGCCGAGCTTGCGCGAACGCATGCCAGCGATGCTGGTATCGCGCCTGGTCGAGGTTACACCCAGGCTTCGCGGCGAAACCTACCGCAAAGAGGTCGCCAGCTTCTTCGCCGCAAACCCGGTACCGAGCGCCGCGCGCGCGTTGCGCCAGGCCCAGGAGCGCTTCCGACTGGATGCCGCGTTCCGCAAGCGCGCCGCACCTGCTCTGCGCCGCTGGCTCTCCGAGTTGCGCTGATATCGTACCCGCCTTTCTCTGCGGAAGAGGTCTGCCCAGTGGCGCTGGCATCTCGTAGAATTGTGGTTGCATGGCCGAGCCGCGTACACCCACCGGGAAGTCGATCCAGCTCTTCGGGGAAAGCACGAGCGTGCAGATCCGGGCGCTCTTGCTGGGCGGGCGGGCCACCGTCGGCACGGTGGAACCGCTGCGCCGGATCGCCGACGGACCGTTGGTGCTGGCGAGTGGCCGCGGTGGCTGTGCGGTGGTGTTTCGCTACGGCGTGATCGTGCTCTTCGGCCTCGGCACGGAAGACGAGAGCCGCTTGCTCAGCGGCCTGATGGTCAAGGAGCCCCTGCCGAACCCGGAGGCCGAAACCGTCGAGCTGCGCATCGATGGCGATTTCGAGAGTGGACCGCGAGTGGAAGAAGGCATCATCTACGTGCCTGACCAGAACCTCCCGCGCGTGCAGGTGATCGCCGAAGCGCTCGCCAAGAGCGTGGTGCTCGCCCACTACGAGAGCTCGATCGCGAAGGTCTTCGATCGCATCGAGCCCCTGGCGCACAACCTCAACGAGCACGGCAGCGTGGGCAAGCGCGTACGGGAGCTCCTGGAACACCTGGGCGGCGCGTTGCTCTCCGAGCAGCGCATGGTGGGGCGCGTCGAGGTGCGCGAGAAGCCGGAAGTCCTCTGGGACAACGTCGAGCTGGAACGCTTCTACCCGCGCCTGGAACGCGAGTACGAGTTGCGTGAGCGCGCTGCAGCGATGGAACGCAAGCTCGACCTGATCTCGCGCACGGCTCGCACGGCGCTCGACCTACTTCAGGACCGCCGCAACCTGCGCGTCGAGTGGTACATCGTCGTGCTGATCGTCGTAGAGATCTTGCTGACGCTCTACGGCATGTTCGTGCGTTGATCCCAGCACGCGCTCGCGTTCAATGGCACCGCTCAGCGCTCGTGGATCATGGTCTTTTCTTCGCCGGTCTCGAAGAGCACCGCGATCATGCGGTCGGGCTTCACCAACTGCACCTGGCCGACACCGAAGCTCGGATGGATCAGCCACTCGCCTTCGCGATAAGAACGGGCTCGGTCATAGGCCTTCGACCTGACGCGTGCGCTTGCGATGTCATCAGCGGAAAGCCTGGCTGGCCCGCGCTTGCGAGCACCAGAAGCAGTGCCCGACGAGCTCTTCACGCTGCGCGCTTTCGGCGCCGCGCTAGACTTCTGTGCGACCGGAGCAGGCTCGACGTAGCCGGTGCGCGCCAGGCGCTCGACCATGCGCTTGGCCTTGGCGACGTTGGCGCTGCTCGGATCGCAGACGATCACTTCTTCGATGTGCGTCGGGCGCTCAGCCGCAAAACAAGCTTCCTTGTAGGCAGCCACCGCACGCACGATGGCGGCCATGCGGTCGGCGGCAGGAGCTTCGTTCTTGCCACGCCCGAGCGCACCAAACGCCACGCGCACCACGTCATGCTCGGCCACGAATTCGATGGCGCGGCGCGCGATGTCTTGAATGACTTCTAGGCTCGGTGCCGGCGCGGCCTCGGTCTCACCGTGAGCGGGCCGACTCGCCACCCAGATCAGAAAGTCGCAGTGCACCTTGCCCGGGTGCAGCCGCAATACACCACCGAGGTCGAGCCTGCGCTTGGGCAAGCGCTTCTGCTCTTTTTCCAGCACGGCAGGCAGCGCGTCGCCGTAGGCATCCCAGAGATCACGGTCCGGGCCGGGCGGGCGCCACAGACCTAGATCCTGCGTTCCGTCGTAGATGACCACGGACGCGCGCTTGCTCGATGGCAAGTTGAGAGCCGACGCTTGAAGGAGCAGAATGTCCACGGTTTGGGAGCGAATCGTTAGCTCACGCGCACGCCCAGCGCAATCGCAAAGCGCCCGTGCACGAAGCCAATCGCCCGCTCAGCGGTCCTTCATCGGACGCGGGATATTGTAGGCTTCGAGGCGCGAAATCAGCGTGCGGCGCGAGATGCCCAGCTCGCGTGCAGCGCGCGTCTGGTTTCCACCACAGCGCGTGAGCGCATCGATGATGTGCTGGCGCTCGACCTGCTTGACGTCGCGGCGCAGGCGGTCCCCGAGCGAAAGCGCTCCGGTAGGCTCGTCGTCGTCATCGCGATCGCGATCGCGTGCGAGTGGTGGAGGAATCAGCGTCGCGTGCTGAGTGGTTCGGTCGCTCGGTGGGCGTTCGGAGCGACCGCCACGCGCGTTCGGAGCGTCGGAGATGGGAGTGCTTACGGTCGCCGTCATCTTCTCGACGGCGAAGTGCTCGGGGAGAATCGGTTCCTCGCCTGCCAAGAGCACTGCACGCTCGATGGCGTTGCGCAGCTCGCGAATGTTGCCGGGCCACGAGTAGCCCAGCAGCAGCTCGACGATTTCCGGCGAGAGCTCGTGCATGCGGCCACGACCCTGTTTCGAGAGCTGCTGGATGAAGTCGCGCGCCAGTGGCTCGATCTCCTCGGTCCGCTCGCGCAGCGGTGGAATGTGCAGCGTGACGCCAGCCAAGCGGAAGTAGAGGTCCTGGCGGAACTTGTGCTCGGTCACAGCGTTTTCGAGGTCGCGGTTGGTCGCAGCCACGAAGCGAACATCGATGGGGCGCGGCTTCACTCCGCCCACGCGCCACACCTGGCGCTCTTCGAGCACACGCAAGAGCTTCACCTGCACCGACATCGGCAGCTCGCCGATTTCGTCGAGAAACACGGTTCCGCCCTGCGCTGTCTCGAGCAAGCCAGTCTTGACCTGATGCGCGCCCGTGAACGCGCCGCGCTCGTGACCGAAGAGCTCGCTCTCCAGGAGCGACTCGGAAAGTGCAGCGCAGTTCAGGCGCAGAAAGCCTTTGGCTTTGCGCGGCGAGAGCAGATGCACATGCTCAGCCATGACCTCTTTGCCTACGCCCGTGTCGCCCATGATGAGCACGGTGATATCGCCAGGCGCCACCCGCTCCAGCAACTCGTAGAGCTTGCGCATGAGCGGAGAGCTGACGATGATCTGACTCGATGTTTCCGGGGTGGGTGCGCCGCGTGCCAGCGCGCCTGCCTTAGCTTCGAGCACGTCGGCGCTGCGGCCTTCGCGCGGGAAATGCGCGACGCCGATGCGCGCCGCGATGCCCACGTCCCTCCAGGCCTTCTCGAGCGAGGCCACGATCCACTGCACGTCCTGCTCGGAGCGCTCGACCAGCAACACCTCGTAGTCGCCAGGTCCGTAGAGACCGACCACGTCGTCGGTGCGCAGCGTGTTGGCCAACACCTGCTGGACGAGATCGCCTTCATCCTTGCCGCTGACGCGAATCCGCACCAGGCCAAACGACCCGGAGGTTCGCGCAGCTCGCGCGCACTCGTCCTCGAGGCGCCCCTCGAAGTAGCCATGCGCCCAGATCCGCCACTCGCGCGTGACCAGCTGTCGCTGCTGGACCATGACCATCGCCGACCCGAGGTCCATCACCTCACCCAGCACGACCTCGACGGGCTCTGCGGGCTTGACCAGCACTCCGCGCACACGAGTGCCGTTGGCGCTGCCCATGTCTTCGATCGTCACGCTCTCGCCGACGCGCAGCAGCGCATGCACGCGCGACACCGAGGCATCGACAATCTGGATGTCGTTCTCGCGGGCGCGACCGATGCGCAGCTCACCGCGCTCCGGCAGGGTGTGCGTAGACACCACGCCGTTCACGATGACCAAGAGCCCATACTTGCCCTTGCTCACGCTCACGGCCGGCGTGTTGCGCAGAGTTGACGCTCTGTCTCTCATGGCGCGCGGACGGTCCGTCACAGTAACGGACGCAGGTAGCACAAGTTTGGGCTCTAGGAAAACACCGAAACGGCTACGTCCGGTGCCGGACCACCAGCAGTGCGCCGGTTGCCAGCGCCCCGCACACTACAATTTCCAGATCGGCTCCGCTGGCGTCGGACCGGGCCGCCCGAGCGCGTAGCCTTGACCGTAGTGACAACCGCACTCGCGCGCAGCCCTGATCTCGTCCCAGGTTTCGAGGCCCTCGGCGACCACCCGCGCGCCGAGATCCACGCACATCCGCACCACGGCCTGCACCAATACCCGCTGGCGGCGGTTGTGGTTCAAGTTGGTGACGAGCTCGCGATCCAGCTTCACGATGGCCGGCTCGAGGTCGGCGATGCGCCGCAGGTTCGAGTAGCCAGCGCCGAGGTCATCGACCACCAGGTGCACCCCGCCGCGCTCGCGCATCTCGCGCAACATCGAAGCGCAGAGGTCATAGTGTGAAAACGGCACCGATTCCGTGATTTCCACGAACACATCGTCGTCGTGCGAGTACATCGGATCGTCGAGCTGAATCACGAAGCGTTCACTCAGCTCCGCCGGATGCACATTCAGGAAGAGCGGCACTCCGCGACAGCGTTCGGAGCCGAGCTGGCGCAAGGTGCGTCCGAGCAAACCGCAGAAGCGCTCGGCGGCAGCGCGCTTGAAGAGGATCGAAGGGTTCGTGAGCCCGGGCACGCGGCAACGCGCCAGCACTTCGTAGGCAAACGCGTGTCCGGTCTCCAGGTCGACGATGGGTTGGTAGACGCAGCTCAAGTCCGAGATCGGAACGCAGCCGATCATCACCTCGCCCTGGTCGTCTTCGACCGACTCGGCTGACCAATACGAAACCGCCGCTGGCCGGTCGTTGGCTGGAGCATCACCGCGCAGGTTGATCCCGCTGGTCCGCGGTGCCCATACGCCTTCGACCGCTTGGAATTGTGGTTTCGAGGTCATAGACGCTTCGCCGCCAATCAGAATCTTAGCCTGCAAACAGAACCGAGTAAATGTACGATTACGCGCATAGCGGACTTGACGCTCGCATTTACGGCATAATCTGCGTTGCGGTCGTGCAACGGAAGGAACTCGGGTCCCGTCATCGGACGCTTCCCCCGCACCGAGCCGAGGTTTCTGCCCGCAACCGCGCCTGGCGGGCTGCCTCGTCGCTTGCGGCGGAGGTGGCTTCACCCGCAGCCACGATCTGGAATGTGCGCAGATCGTCGGCGATCTGGTAAAGCTCCTCACCGCGCGCCAGCAGCTCGCAGTTGCGAGCGCGCAGCGCCTTCACGATCTGCGGGAAGGCCTCGACCGTCCAGGGGTGCGTGTCGTGCATGAGCACGATGCCGCCATGCCAGCCCTTTTGGCGCTCCAGGTAGGGCAGCGCACGCATGAAGGTGGTCGTGAGCTTCGCGGCCGAGTCGATCACCCAGTCGGCCGAACCGATGTTCCAGAGCACCATCGTGTCGTGACGCTCCGCGAGCATCCGGTCCAGCTCTGGTGAGTGTGAGCCCCAGGGCGGCCGGAAGAGGTAGGTCCGCGCACCGAAGATCTCGGTGAAGAGGCGGTCGCTCTGGGTGAGTTGCTCGCGCAGCTGCGCGGGACTCATGTTGCGCATGCGGACGTGGTCGACAGAATGCGAGCCTATGCCGTGCCCACGACGCCGGACCTCCAGAGCTAGCTCGCGCGCGTGTGCGTTGCGCAGGCTGCGATCGCGAAAGCGGCTGGCGGAGAAGAAGAAGGTGGCTTTCACCGCAAGCTCGTCGAGCTCGTCGAGCAGGCGCGGTGTGGTGTGCGCGTCGGGGCCGTCGTCGAAAGTGAAGTGCAGCACGCGGCGCCCGGTGATGCCGTTGAGAATCTTCCCCGGCTCGAAGGCTGCGCCCAGACCTACCGGCTGCTGCGCCGGCTCATCGCTGGCCCGCACCGACCGCCAAGCGCCGGCAAGCAGGACCAACCCGATGCCGAGCAGAGTGATGCGCCGAAATGACGACCGAGCCATGCCGCGGATGCTAGCAAGCCCAACGCCGGCACGGCATTTTCGAGCAACTAGGCGATGCCCTGCATTCGCAGATCGCGGAAGCGGCTTTCCAGCAGCGGCAGGCGCAGCTTGCCATGGCCACGCGCGCTCTGCGCGTCATCCGGCGGAGCATAGCCCTTCAAGACTTCGCGATACGCGCGCCGGTGGTGAACCGCCAAATACGCCATCAGCTCGGCGGGGGTGTAGATGGTCTGCCCCTCATCCTCGGAGTTGATCTCGCAATCGACCTCGCTGTAGTCGCGGCAGATATGCGGTCGGGTTGCGTAGACACCACAGCGCCGGTCGGGCTGCACGTGCCGGCAGGTGGTCTCGAACTGCACCACGAACTCGCCCTCGGATACGAAGAGGCTCACGCGCTCGTGGTAGAGGTAGAAGAGCAGCTGGGTGGCTCGCAGCGCGGTGGTCGGGGTGTCGACCTCGATCGCCACGTAGGTGCAGCAATGCGCGCAGGACGTGCAAGGCACAGGCGTTCGCCGCGAAGCCGCCGCCGTCAGCTGCGCAGGCTGCTTGGATCGGACCGCAGGTTTCGGCTTTCGGGCGGGAGTCGCCTTGCCATTGCCCTTACGGTCGACCGTGCGCCGACCCTGCGGGCTGCGCGTTGCACTACCAGGTGATGCCATGAGGTGGTGATTCCTTACGCCGAACGACGCCGGACGCTGCTCGGCGGGTATGTCAATCAGCGCCCGGGCTCCAAGATCAGGCGGTGAACCAGCACGCGGATCTCGTCGAAGTTCGGCGTGTAGCCGGCATCGACCAGCGCGATGAAGCCGACGGCGGCAGCCACCAGCAGGATGCCGATCTGGGCTGGATCGAGATCACGCTTCACGATGCCCTCTGCCTGCCCTTGCGTTGCGGCCTCGGCCAAGCGCGCGGCGGCGCCGTCGATCAGTGCCTTGTAGGGCTTGTCGCCGGATGCCGCGGCCTGGGTGCCGCGCGCCACCAGCTGGATGAGCAGACGCTGGCGATCGTTGAAGGGGATCGTGCCCTCTTTGACGGCGGTCACGAAGCGATCGATGATGCCGACCAGGCCACCCTGCGTCTCGCCGGTCGAGATGACCCAGTTGACGAAGTCGTGCAGCACCTGGTCGACCACGGCTCCCAGGAAGTCTTCGCGGTCCTTGAAATGCACGTAGAAGGCGCCGCGGGTGAAGCCGGCGCGCGCGCAGATGCCATCGAGGCTGGGCAGGTCTACGCCTTCCTCGGAGAACGCAGCCATGCCCGCGTGGACCAGCGCGTCGCGCGTCTCCTGCTTGGCGAGGTCCCGCGGTTTCACTTTTCCGGTCATCGAAACTCGACGGCTCTAAAGCGCAATTCAGCGCGCATTGCAAGGAGACTAACCTGACGCGCCGGCAGGCGGCTAGCGCTACCGCAACCGGGAGAGCACCGCCTGGTCGCACAGAGCGGCGGACGCAAGCCACGACTTGGCTGCGCTCTGTTCTTTGCTATGGTGCGCGCGGCGCAGCTCAAGAGCTGTCGAAAAATCGGCGCAGAGCGAAGAGTGCGATGGAGCCAGCAGATGCAGTGCTGCGATTCTTGGCTGGCGTCGGAGCAGGCTCCGAAGCCGAATTCTACCTGCGCCTCTTCCGCGAGCGTGCCCGAGAGAGCTTCGCGGTCATCGTGGTCGACCCCGACACGATGCGCGAGAACGCCGAGGGTGTGGCCCTCGACCTACGCTTGCTGGCGGCGCTTGCCCTCACGCCCATCGTCGTGCTCGGCTTCTACGTGCCCACGCGCGGGGCAGACAACGCTCGTCGCCTGAGTAAGCTGCTCGACGAAATGGCAGTGCGGAACGAGCTGCTCCTGGCCGTGAGCCCCAAGCCCGCGATCATGGCCGCGGTGACTTCCGGCGCCATTCCGATCCTGTGCATGCAGGGCAGCGACGAAGATGCGCGCTTGTCAGAGCTGGCCGCGATGCTGATCAGCCTGGGCACGCACAAGCTGATCTTCCTGCGCAACGAAGGCGGCCTGCGGCTAGGTGGCCACGCGCTTTCCGTCGTGAACCTGAGCGACGAGTTCGCATCTCTCATGGCAAGCGCTGAGATCGGTGCCGGGCACAAGCGCCTTCTCCACTGCTCACGCAAGCTGGTGCTGGAGCTCGTGCAGCACGAGCTCTTGGTCACGCTGACCTCGCCGCTCAGCCTGCTCCACGAGCTCTTCACCGTGAAGGGTGCCGGCACCCTGCTCCGCAAGGGCGCTCGGATCAGCCGCCACGCGCGGCTCGATGACCTGGACGTCGAACGCTTGCGAGCGCTGCTCACCAGCAGCTTCGGCAAGCCACCGCTGCCTGCTGTATTCGCTCGCGACTACGTCAGCATCTACATCGAAGAGCGCTACCGCGGTGCGGCGCTGGTCATGCAGACCGAGCTCGGGGCCTATCTCTCCAAGTTTGCGGTCACCCGGGAAGCTCAGGGCGAAGGCGTGGGCCGTGATCTCTGGCAAGCCATGACCTCCGACCACCGCGTGCTCTTGTGGCGTGCGCGTGCCGACAACCCGATTCGCCCCTGGTACGAGAAGCAGTGCGACGGACGCGTGCGCGAAGGCGAGTGGAACGTCTTCTGGAAGGGCCTCGCCCCTTCGCTCATCCCGGACGCCATTGCGTTCGTCCGCTCGCAGCCCGTCGACTTCTGAGAGGTGCTGGCCGGGGACGCTAAGCCCAGCCCTGCTTGACGGCGAGGGGCGAGGGCTCTCACCATCGCCCTGTGCAGCGCAGTCCGATTTCGGCGACGCGCAGGGGCCTAGCATTGGTGCTGGCTGCGGTCGGGCTCTGCACCTTGCACAAGCTTGGAAACCGTCCGGTGTGGGATGACCTGTACTTGCTTGAGCA
>JADGRG010000449.1 GCA_017881145.1 Sandaracinaceae bacterium
AAAGTGATGCGGACGCGCTCCTCGCCATGCAGGACGCCGAGGTGGACGCGCTCTCGGTCGAGAACGCTAGGAGCTTCATCCATGGATCCACGGACAACGTGCCCGAGCGCATCCGCGTGTCGATCCAGCTGCTGCCGGACGGATCAATCGCGATTCACGCCGAGGGTCACTACCCCACGGCCAAGGCCGCAACCCGCACCCTGCGCTTCTGGGAAGCGGCCCGAGACCAGTTCGCGCGACATCCACTCGTAGCGCTGGTCGGTATGTCGCAACCACTGCGCGACATGACGCTGGTGGCACAGGACGAGCGCCTCGAAGCGCGCACGACGCTGGGTGTCGAACAGGTGCGCCTGATCCTCGGCTTCGCGCGCGATGCGCTCACGCCCAACCATCGAAACATCCCGCAAAGACCCCAGGAGCCGGCGAAATCGCGGGAGGTCTCCGAGCCTGCCGCCGGCGCCACCCCAGACCCGCACGGCAAGTGATATTATCGCGCGCGGCAACACCAGGGAGACGCGGCATGGAATGTTCGAAATGCGGCGAAGAGGTCGACGAAGTGCAGACCATCACGACGGACGGCAAGCGCAAACGCGTGTGCGAGGACTGTGCCGAGCAGCTTCGCGAGCAAGCCGAGATCGCCGACGACGCCACGTCAGCGATGAAAGGCATGATGGAGTACAAGGGCGGGCGGCGTTAGGCGGAATCGCCTGGACGGCGAGTCACTCCTGCGCCGAGGCGCCCTTGTCACTAACACCAAGGCACTAGGCCACTTGCTGCTTTCAGAGTTGCTTGAGCCGCTTGAGCGGTGCCGCACGCACTTTGCGCGACGCCGGCTTGGCTGGGAAATCGCGCTCCTGCTTGGTGAACGGGTCGAGACCCTTGTGCGCAGGCTTGGCCGGCACGACCTTCACCTTCAGCTTGACGATGTCCGGGATCACGAACTCGCCCGGCCCCTTCTCGCCGAGCTCGCGCTCCACGAGGGCGAGCAACTCCGTGAGGAGGTTCTGCACGTCTTTCTTCGCTACTCCGGTCTTGTCGGACAGCTCAGTGATGAATTGCGCCTTGCTCATGCGCTTGTCGGTGGCCATGCGGTTCCTCCTTCAGGTCGTCGTCGGGCTGCACTGCGAGGCGGGCTGGCCCGCGTGTGATGCGGAGGTAAGCACGCAAGGCGCTCGGGTAACAAGTGGGATTGCATGAGGAAGGTGCCCGAACGACGAGACTCCGTCTCAGAAGCGGCTGTGCGACACGTGATCCGCGAGGCAGCCGCGGCGACGTGAGTGAAGCGCCGCCGCTGACCGCTCTCCGAGAGGCGCCGGGTTCCGTGCCGTCACCCTCCGACGAGCCACGAAACGCACCGTCTGTCCACCGGCCGCCTCGGCGTGCGCCGGGATCGTCGGCAAACCATCGCTCGGGTCGCGATTAACACAGCAAGATCTTGAAACAACTGTTCTTTTCAACAAGTTCCCACAAACCGTCCACACCCAAAGCGCGAGCGGCTCAGCGCCGGCTAGCGCAGCTTGTCCACTCGGCGAGATCGAGCAAGGCCAGCCGCCATCAGGAGGTGGGTGCGCGCCATCATCCGCCGCTCCTGCATGCGGGTCGCGTGGTCGTAGCCGAGCAGGTGCAAGAGCCCGTGCGCGAGCAAAAGGCAGGCCTCCAGATGGAAAGGGCAGCCATGTTGCCGCGCCTGCCTCGCCGCCGTCGGCAGCGCGATCGCAATGTCTCCGAGGGACTCGTGGACGGCTGCGATCGGCATCCCCTCACGCATCGCAAATGCAAGAACGTCGGTCGGTCGGTCGATGCCGCGGTGATTACTATTCAGCCGGTGCATGACGCGGTCGTCGCAGAGCAGCACCGAAAGCTCCGCGTGTGGCAACGCGAGTGCACCCAGCATACGAGTCGCTTGCGTCCGGATCTGCACGCAGCGCGCACGAGCACCTGCACTGACATGGGGCGAGCATGGCGAGGGCTGCCGCCACGCGTCAAGCTTGCGCGCGTCGCCTTCCCAGAGGTGGACTACCCGAGTAACCTCGGCCACCTTCGAAGGAACGCTATGTTCGAGAAAATCCTGATCGCCAACCGGGGCGAGAGCGCCGTCCGTGTCGCAAGAACCTGTGAACGACTCGGCATCGCGAGCGTGGCCGTCTGCAGCGAGATCGAGCAAGACAGCTTGCACGCCCAGACCTGCGACGAATCGGTGTGCATCGGTCCGGCCCGCGTCCAGGACTCCTACCTGAACCAACAAGCGGTCATCGAAGCCGCTCTGAAGACGGGCGCCAAAGCCATCCACCCCGGCTACGGGCTGCTCAGCGAGAACCCGACATTCGTTCGCGCAGTCGAAGCCGCAGGACTCGTCTTCATCGGCCCGAGTGCAGACTCCATCGAGCTCTTCGGCGACAAGCTTCGCGCGCGAGCGCTGGCGGTGCAGGCCGGAGTGCGAGTCACGCCCGGCAGCGAAATCGCGCTCACGGATCTGGATACAGCACGCCAGGAAGCCGCGAACCTCGGCTATCCAGTACTGGTCAAGGCAGCCGCTGGCGGCGGCGGCATCGGCATGCAGATCGTCACGGACGAAGCCGCTCTGGGCAAAGCCATCGAGACCTGCCGCAACCGCGCGCTGGCGTCGTTCGGGGACGAGCGCGTCTACCTGGAACGTTACATGGAACAGCCGCGCCACATCGAGGTGCAGATCATCGCGGACAAGGCCGGCACCCAGATGGCGCTGGGCGAACGCGAATGCAGCATCCAGCGGCGCCACCAGAAGATCATCGAGGAATCACCGGCGCCGGCACTCTTGTTCGGACGCGGCGGCGAAGACAAACGCCTTTCGCTCTTCGATTCCGCACTGCGCATCGCGAGGGAAGCCAGCTACTACAGCACCGGCACCGCGGAGTTCATCCTCGACGCGCAGGGAGCGTTCTACTTCATGGAGTGGAATCCACGGCTGCAGGTGGAACACGCCGTGACCGAGATGTGCACCGGGCTCGACCTGGTGGAGCTACAGATCCGCATCGCTGCCGGGGAACCGCTTGCCAGAGCAGTGCTGCGTGCCGAACCGCGTGGCCACGCTATCGAGGCGCGGATCTACGCCGAAGAACCGGACAAGGGCTTTCTGCCGCGCCCCGGAGAGGTCAAGAGCCTGCGTTGGCCACCGCTGGCGCCGGGCACGCTGCGCATCGAAACGGCCATAGCTCCCGGTTCCCAGGTCAGCGCGTTCTACGATCCGTTGGTCGCCAAGATCGTGACTTTCGGTGCAACGCGCCATCAGGCAGCACTCACCCTCGATCGTGTGTTGGCCGAAACCGAGATCGCCCCGCTCACGACCAACATCGACTTCTTGCGACGTGTGCTCGCGCACGACTCCTTCCGCGCCGGCCAATACGACACCGACTTCGCACAACGACTCATGGCCGAGCGCGCCGAGGCTCCGAAGGAACCGCTGGAGTCGTAAAGCGCGCCCTCGGATGACTGCCGACGCTGGCAGTCATCCGATGCGCTCGATTATCCCGGCCGCCGTCAGCTTCAGCCGCAGGCTAGTGTGGTGCGACCCGCGTAGAGCGCGGCATCTCCCAGCTCTTCTTCGATGCGCAAGAGCTGGTTGTACTTCGCGATGCGCTCGGAGCGCGACGCCGAGCCAGTCTTGATTTGACCTGCTCCGGTCGCCACCGTCAGGTCGGCGATGTACGTGTCTTCTGTCTCACCGCTGCGGTGCGACACGACGCACGAGTAGTCGTTGAGGGTAGCCAACTCCATCGCTTCCAGCGTCTCGGTCACGCTGCCGATCTGGTTCACCTTGATCAGGATCGAATTTGCAACCTCGCGTTCGATGCCCTGCTGCAAACGCCGCGTGTTGGTCACGAAGAGATCGTCGCCAACCAGCTGCACGCGATCGCCGAGCGCATCGGTCAGCTTCTTCCAGCCGTCCCAGTCGTCTTCGGCACAGCCGTCCTCGATCGACACGATCGGATACTTCGAGCAAAGCTCGCGATAGATGGAGACGAGCCCGGCGGCATCGACCTCCTTCTTGTCGAAGGTGTAGCGGCCCTTCTGCTTGTCGTAGAATTCGCTCGAAGCCGCATCGAGCGCGAGCGCGATATCTTCGCCCGGCCGATAGCCAGCCTTCTCGATCGCTCGCACCACCATCCGGATTGCGCCTTCGTTGGTTTCGATCCGCGGGGCAAAGCCGCCTTCGTCGCCGACGGAGGTCGCAAGGTTCTCCTTCTTGAGCAGACCCTTGAGCGCGTGGAAAGTCTCGACACCCGCACGCAGTGCCTCTGAGAAGGTCGTGGCACCAACCGGCACAATCATGAACTCCTGCACTTCGAGCCCATTGTCCGCGTGCTGACCGCCGTTGAGCACGTTCATCAAGGGCGTCGGCAGAATGCGGGAGCGAGCACCTCCGAGGTAGCGCCAGAGCGGCAGGCCCACCGCGTTGGCGGCCGCGCGCGACACAGCCATGGACACGCCGAGGATGGCGTTGGCACCCAGCTTTGACTTGTTCTCGGTGCCGTCGAGCGAGATCATCAGCCGGTCGATCTCTGCCTGGGCCAGCGCGTCGCGACCCACGATCTCTGGG
>JADGRG010000450.1 GCA_017881145.1 Sandaracinaceae bacterium
CAGCTGCTGGACCGCGACCTTCTGACTGTCGCACCCGCCTGGGCCGATCCGATTCTGCGCCTGCACCTCGGCGACCGGATCCCCTTGTCCATGGCCGGTCGCAGCGACGACTCGGCTTACGAGCGCAGATGGGTGCTCAGCCTGCGTGACGCCGTGCCGAGCGAGCTGGCCTCGCACAAGCCCGAGCTTTCGCAGCGCTTCGGTCGCTTGCGCGTGCTGCGTTATGCGCTGGGCAAGAGCCCCGTGCTCTTCGACTTCGCTTCCGCGCTGCCGAGCGCAAGCGCCAGCATCGTGCAGCGTGGCCACTCGCAAGCGTGCACCTGGCGCAAAGGTGGCATCCCGCGCGGCGGCGGCTTAGGCAGAGGTGTGCTCTACCCGCTCGCCGAACGCTTCGATTGCGACGCGCGCCGGCCCTGGCTCTTCGTGGGTTCGGTGGTGATGGAGGACCTCGAGCTGAAGCCGCGGCATTGCATCTGGCAGCATGCGCAAGGCGATGAGCCGGTCGTCGTCACGTTCACTGATGTCCCGCTCGGCGATGAGCTGGTCTTCTACGGCGGCCTCTACTACGAGCACGAACGCATGCGCGAAGGCGGCCCCGTGCAAGCCGAGATCTTCATCGACGGCCAAAGCCGCGCCCGCATGACGCATGTCGACGGTGACGGCTGGAAGCGCATGGTGGTCGCAACCGGTGCGCAGAGCGACGCGGCCCGCGGCGAGGTGCGGGTGCAAGTGCGTGCGCCTTCGCCGGAGCGGCGCTCGTTCTGCTGGTCGGCGACCACGCGGCGGCGCAGCGGAGCTCGGCCATGAGCACGGTGCAAATGCAGCCGTCGGCTTCGCCGCGCGCGGGTTCATCGTGGATCGATCACCTGATCGGCCTCTGTCTCTGCGTCGGCTATATCGTGTTGCTCTGGAACAGTGCTGGCGCCATCGGGCTCTCGCGCGACGAGGGCATCTACGTCGATGCAGCGGACAACTACGGCGAGTGGTTCCACGCGCTGGCTCGCGAGCCGAAGCAGGCGCTCACGCAGCCGGTCGTCGACAGGTTCTTCAGCGTCAACCACGAGCATCCGCCGCTGATGAAGATGCTCTTCGGCCTCGGACACATCGCAGAGCAGAAGTGGCAACTCTTCCCGCTCGATTCTATTTCCTATCGCTTCGGCGGCATGCTCAGCGCGGGCCTTCTGCTCTGGCTCATCTACGCCTTCGGCAATCGTCTCTACGGCCGCTCAGCCGGCCTCTTCGCTGCGCTCGCCTACGCGCTTCTGCCGCGGCCCTTCTATCACGCGCACTTAGATGCGTTCGACGTGCCGATCACCTGCGCGCTGACCTGCGTCACCTACGCTTACCATCGCTCGCTCACCTCCCGCCGTTGGGCGCTCCTTACAGGTGTGGCGTTTGGCCTTTCGCTCTTGACCAAACACAACAGCTGGCTCTTGCCCGGCGTGTTCGGTCTGCACTTCGTCTGGCTGGTGCTGGTCGAGCTCGGCGGCCGCTGGTCTGGCCGAGCGCGCTCGATCTCGATCGTGCCTTACGGCCTGCTCGCCATGCTGGTGCTGGCCCCGCCCATCTTTCTCGGCGGCTGGCCTTGGCTCTGGCACGACACTCTGCCGCGGCTACGCGAATACGCCGCGTTTCACCTGCACCACGAGTACTACAACATGGAGTACTTCGGGGTGAACTACTTTTGGCCGCCCTTTCCTTCGTCGTATGCGTGGGTGATGACGCTCTTCACCGTGCCACTGACCACGCTCGTGCTCGGCTGCACCGGAGTGCTCGCCGAAGTGCGCCGTTGGCTCTTGCAGCTCGGCGCCCTCGTGCGCCGCAGCGCGCTCGCGCTCTATCCCGATCCCACCCAGGTCACGGTGCTCTTGCTCGGCTCGCTGCTTGCGCCGCTGGTGATGATCTCACTGCCCTCCACCCCCATCTTCGGCGGCACCAAACACTGGTTTCCGGCGTATCCATTCCTCGCACTCTTCGCGGGTCGCGCGTTCCAGCTCGCCTGGCAAGCCGTGCGCGAGCTTCTGCCCGCCGGAAGGCCCGCTCTTCGCGCCGCACTCTGCGCTTCTGCGTTTGCGCTCTTGCTCGCACCGGCAGCGGTCGAGACCGCGCACAGCCACCCCTTCGGTCTTTCGCACTACACGGTCGCTGCCGGCGGCGTGCCAGGTGCCGCCGACCACGGCATGAACCGTCAGTTCTGGGGCTTCACCACCCGCTCCCTGGTTCCGTTCTTGCGCGAAGCGCTGCCCAACGGCGGCAGCGTCTATATCTGCGACACCATCTGGACCTCGTGGCAGATGTTGAGCCGCGATGGCTTTCTTCCGCCCAACATGCAAGCCACCGGCGAGATCGCGCGGGCCGACTACGCGATCGTTCACCACGAGTTGCACTTCGGCGAGATTGACGAGCAGATCTGGACCACCTACGGCTCGGTGCAGCCAGCCTACGTGCTGCGCTACGACGGCGTGCCGATCATCACCGTCTATCGGAACCCCAGAAGCTCCGCGCCGCCCTTGGCCGCTCATGAGTGATCGGCGCGGCCTGGGCGGCAGATCCCACGAGCAAGCAGCGAGATCGCTCGGGCGCATCAGAGCTTGGAAGAGCGCGGTGAGCTTCTGCCTTTTGTCGATAACGTTGTCGCGGACGGCTCGACCCTCGTAGCAGTCGCGCTGCAATCATCCGCCGTTGCTGGCGCTCACCTCAGCGAGCTTCATCGGCAACCAGGGGAGGGACGCTGCATTCTTCTGGTCACAACCGGAGCCGCCGCACTCCACGCACTATGGCGCCAAACCTTCGACTGAGCGGTCTTGACGAACCGCCCACGCCGGATGTCCTTCGTACGCAAGGCCAGAACGCTGACGCCGCGCAAGAGTCCACAAAGGCCTTCCCTACGCGGCAGCGGTTGCGCCTGGGGCAAGCAGCGCGAGGCGGTCGACTACAACACTACCTCGAACATCCGAGGTTGGCGGTTGGACTTGCGTTCATCGCGGCCCTGCTCTCTGCACCCTCGCTCTTCATCGGCTTTCATCTCGACGACTACGTGCACCGCTACATGCTCTCCGAGCTGCCCGGCGGCGCGGCGCTGCGTGCCGCTTATGGCTCGCCCTTCGGCGTCGCCAATGGCCAGCCGGCCACCATCCACTGGCAGATCGAGCAGGGCTACGCGCCCTTCTGGACCGATCCCCATCTGCTGCTGTCGCTGTGGCGGCCCATCAGCGAGCTGACCCACAAGCTCGACTCGCTGCTCTGGCCTAACTCTGCGTTGCTGATGCACGCGCAGAGCCTCTTGTGGTTTTCGCTGCTCGTCGCCCTGGTCACCCTGCTCTACCGCGAGGTGCTCGGCACAACCGCCGTGGCCGGGCTCGCCGCACTGTTCTATGCGGTCGACCACACCCATGGCTTTGCCGTCGGCTGGATCGCCAATCGCAACGCGCTAGTGGCTTCCACGTTCGCGGTCGCGACCCTGCTTTGCTATCACCGCACGCAGCGGCTGGGCACGCGCTCGGCGGCATTGCTCGCACCCGTGCTCTTCTTGCTCTCGCTCCTCGCCAGCGAGGCCTCGTGCGCGGTGCTCGCCTACGTGATCGGACACGCGCTCGGCTTCGGCGCCGCAAACCTCCGGAAGCGCCTGGGCACGGTGCTGCCCCTCTTGCTCGTTTTTGTTGCATGGCGTTGCGCCTACAGCACGCTCGGCTACGGCGCGCGCGGCTCGGGCCTCTACATCGACCCGATGCAAGAGCCGCTGCGCTTTGCGGGTGCGGCGATGACTCGCCTGCCGGTGCTCTTGCTCGGAGCGCTGGCACTTCCGCCGGCCGAATCGGTGGTCTTCGTGCCGCCCGCGCTTTCGCAGCTCATCGTATTTGTCGCGTATCTGGTCGCCGGAGCCTTCGTCGCACTCGTCGTCAGACTCAGCCAGGAGCGGCGCAGCAGCCGCATGTGGGCCCTCGGCCTCTTCGGCTCGCTCTTGGCCACCTGCACCACCCATCCGAACAACCGCTTGCTCTTCATGGCCGACCTCGGCGGGATGGCCCTCTTGGCTCAGCTCAGCGTCGGCCTAATCGAGGACGCCAGCTGGTTGCCCCGCGCGCGTGTTCCACGCGCAGCTAGCCGCACGTTCATCTTGCTCTGCTGCAGCCTGCATCTGCTGCTTTCGCCCTTGCTCCTGCCGCTGACGGCGACATCGGTCGCCATCACCAGCAACGTCGAGCGCGAGATCCTCGCAGTGGACAAGTCACTGGACGAGCAGGCGAGCGAAGTCGTCTTCGTGAGCTCGCCCGACTACTTCAACGTGAAGCTCTTGCCCATGCTGCGCGCGCTCGCGGGTCGCCCCAAGCTCGACCGAGTGCGCGCCTTGTCGTTTGGTCCGGTGCCGCTGCGCATCCTGCGGCAAGACCCATGCACGCTGCTAGTCGACTACGTCGGTGGCATCATGCCCACGCCGCTCACCGAGCTGTATCGCAGCAGCCGGCGGCCCATGCAGCGCGGCACCCGCATCGCGCTGCATGGTCTGTCCATCGAAGTATTGGATCTGACACCGGATGGCCGCACCGCACGAGCACGCTTCAGCTTCGACCAGAATCTCGACGACGCGGAGGTGCGCTGGTTCACCTGGAAAGGACGCGGCTACGTGCCGTTTCACCCACCGGCGCCCGGACAAAGCGTGGAGCTAGCGGCGCCTCAGGTCAGCTTCGAGCTATGACCGGCAACCCACCGTGGCAACATGCTCAAATGGCCTTTCGGACTTTATTTACCGACGGCAAAGTATGACCAGCGTAACGATACGCCTATTTTATGAATTTAATTTGACACTTTTTAAAGCCCTTGGCGATGGTCTCGCCGAGCTCCAATCTCCCCCCAAAGCTTTCGGCAATCCCTCTGTCCCCTTCCATGGCAATATCACAGAGCCTTTCTATTTCTTCATCAGTACAACCAAGTTTCTGCCAAGCAGCGACAAGGGGGCAATAACCAAAATCTATCGCCAGCTTATGATCCGTTGCTTCTAAAATCTTCATATCAAAAACGAGTTGCGCAGGAAGTGTAAATAACTTCCTCTTCAGCCCTTTCAAGCTTCTGGTCCCACTTAAATCAATGAGCTCGTTACCCTGCATCTTTCCATAGGTTCTAATGGCAGGAGAGCCGATCTCCTCCCACCTGATCCCTTTCTTTTCCCCTTCTTTTAAAAACAGATACAGCCATGTCGCACGGTGCTCTATGGTTCCTCGAATGGCTTTTAATACAAAGTTATTTTTCCTCGGTACATTCGCAATTTTACCCATGAGAACTCCTTAGGTGCATGGCCAACCCCATATTTGAATATTTCTCAACGAATCGCAGAGACGATATTGATAAGCCTGGGCAAAGGGAGATCAGACTTCCGCTGTTGAAAGTACGGCTCTTCGGGCAAAGTCGGGAAGCGATTTCAGCCTGATTTGGCGTGTAGCGGCTGGATTTGCTGGGAGAGCGACGCGGGGAGCGCATGGCGCGCCGTGTTCGGTGAGACGCCCCGCCGATCTCGCGCTGCACACGGCGTGACAGGCGGGCTGTAAGCAACACGCTGCCCCACCACGCCCGCATCATTGCGAGTATGCCTTCGGTGATTGTTCAACCAACACGAGGGCATAGGATGGGACAGCGCAGCCGTACCTTGGCACAGATTTTTGGCTTTGATGGGTTCAGGGTGAGCAGCTACTTCGAGACCGCAG
>JADGRG010000451.1 GCA_017881145.1 Sandaracinaceae bacterium
GATAACGTTGGGCTGCGGCCGCGGCGTCGCCGAGCTGATGCTCCTCGATGACAGCAAGCTCACGCAGCAGCGCCACTTGCTCGGCCGCGACTTCCGTCTGTTGGAGCTTGTGGACGAGCAGGTTCCGGAGGTCCGCGGTCCTATGCTCCGCACGATAGATGCGGTCGAGGGCTGCGAGTGCGTTCTCGTCGGCCGGCACGAGATCGAGAACCTTCTGCCACTCGGTGGCAGAGACATCGGCGCGGCCCAGTCGTTCACTCGCGATCACGGCCATGCGCCGGCGCAAGAGCAGAGCTTCTTCGCGCGGCGCTGTCTCGGCGCGCTCTCGGTAGCTCTGGACGACCCGCTCGAAGGCCTGCGCCAGCTCTGCAGCAGATTCCAGCGCCTGTCCGAATTCGATGCGGTCCGGCGCGAGCTCGTAGGCTGCCAGCGCATACGCGAACGCCGCCTCACCGTCCCGCAGCTTGTCCTGCGCCAGCACGCGCAGGCGCGTCAGGAGCGAGAGCCGCTCGGCCGCTGCGCTCTCGGGCAGCGAGGCACGCACCACCTCCAGCACTGCACACAGACGCGACCACTTCTCTTCGGCCTCGTAGATGGGCGCCAGAGCCGCTGCTGCACGCGCGTGGCTCGGATCGACGCTCAGCACCCGCTCGTAGCTGCGCTGCGCGCGTGCCGGCTCGGAGAGTTTCTGCTCGAAGACGCGCGCCGCCCGCAAGCTCAGATCGATCTTGGTCTCGCGAGCCTCCACACGATCTGCCTCGGAAGAGAGAACGTCGACCAGGCCCTCGAAGTCGGCGGCGCGCTCGTAGAGCACTTCGAGCGCATCCCACTCACCGAACGAGAGCAAGCTGTCGCGCAAGGAGCGCAGCGCCCTGCCCTGCTTCGGATCGATCTCGAGAATACGCCGGAAGGCTCGGCTCGCAGCTTCCGGATCGCTCTTGCGCTCGGTGTGCAGCGTTCCTAGCTTGAGCAGAACTCGGATCTTGCCCTCGCTGCTCGGCTCACGTCCGATTTGCAGCTCGAGAACCTCGGCCAAGGTCGCCCAGTCCTTCTCGCGTTCGGCCAGCTTCTCGAGCGCATCGAGCGCGCTCTTGCCGTAGACATCGTCCTGCACGACCTCGCGCCAGAGCGCGACGGCATCTTGGTAGCGATGCAGGCGATCGGCAGCGAGCTCCGCCATCACCACGGTGAGCTTGGCCCGGGCTCCCGGGTCACTCGTGACGTCGCGCTCTCTGCGCAGCACCTCGAAGAGCGGCTTCCAGGCGCGCTTCTTCTCGTAGATGTCGCGTAGCCGACCGAGTGCCTCGCGGTGGTTCGGATCGATCTCGAGCAGCTTCTCGAGCGGCACCGCAGCCTGGTTGTAGTTCGAGAAATGCTCGACCCACAGACCTGCGATCTGCAGATAGATCGCGACCTTGCGCGCGCGGTCGCTGCTCAGATCGGCGTCGTGCGAGAGCACGTTGATGAGGTCGTTCCAGCGACCGAGCTCGCGATACTTGTCGGCGAGCGCTCCCAGCGTGGCGCGGTCGTCGGGCGCCAGACGCAGAATCGCGTTGTAGGCATTGATCAGCATCCCGTCGAGGCGCAGACGGTCGCGATACACCGCGGCAAGCTCGCGCAGCACCTCGACTTTGCGTTCTGGTGCGTCGTCGGGCACGGCGTCGACCTGTGCCTTGAGCACCTCGACCAGCGCGTTCCACTTCTCCGACTTGATGTAGAGGTCCTTGAGGATGCACGCCGCGTCGTGGTTGTCGGGGTCGAGCCGCTGCACCAGCTTCCACGCCTCGATGGCGCGCTCGCCCATGCCCTGCGCGGCCTGCGAGAGCCGAGCCGCTTCCACCGCGAACGCGACCTTGCGCGGTCGGTCCGCCGAAACGCGCTGCGCATCCGAGAGGATGCGGATGAGCTGTTCCACGTCGCCGCGTTCCGTCAGGTAGGCGCGGTAGAAATCGAGCATGGCCGGATGCGTCGGGTCGAGCTTGCGCAGCCGCGCGAAGTGCGGCTCGGCAGCTTCCGGCAGCTTGCGCATGCGCCAGTTCACCATGCCGATCTGCAGCAGGATGCCCTGCTCGATCTCGACCTTCTGCGGAACCTGCAGCGCGTCCTGGTAGAGCCCGACCAGGTGATCCCACTGCTCGGCTTCGGTGAAATACTCGGAGAGGTAGGCCATGGCCTCCGAGTGGGTCGGCTCGAAATCCAACACGCGCTCGTAACAGGCGGCGGCGCGATTCTTCTCCATCAGCTTGCGCGCGAACACGCGGGCTGCCCGGACGTAGAGGTTGATGCGATCCTGCTTGTCCCGGACTGCCTCCGCGGAGTCGAGCAAGTGCTGCGCCAGCGGCTTCCATTCCTCGCGCTCACGCAGGATTTGCTCGTAGAGCAGGCATGCCCGACGGTTGCTCGGGTCGAGCTCCAACACTTTCTTGAAGAGCTTGTCGGCTTCCTTGCCCTTGCGTTTGTATTCCCACGACAGACACGCCGCACGAAGCAGGAGCGAGGTCTTGAGGGAAAGGTCGCTCGCGGACTCAGCTTCTTCCACGAAGCGCTTGGCGAACTTCTTCCAGCTCGCCTCGGCCTGCTCGATGCGCTTGAGCGCATCGGTGACGTCGGGGTCGTCGCCCAAGAGCGAAAGCGCCTGGTTGTAGGCATCGCGCGCTGTCTCGGGGTCGAGCAGGAACTCCGCACGCAGCCGCCCCAGCTCCTTCCAGAGTGAAGCCGAAAACACACGGTCTTCACTCACGAGCAGCAGCTCGACCTCGATCAGGCGCGCGACCGCAGCCAGCTCACCGCGTAGCTCGTGACCTTGCCTTGCCATCTCCAGCAGGCGCGCGGGCTCGTCGCCGAGCCGGCTTCGATCGCCGCTCTCCACGATCACGCGCAGCTCGGTCAGCGCCTCGCGGTCGTCCGGGTCGACCTCGAGCACACCCAAGCAATGGCTGAGCTTGCGCTCAAGCTTGGGCTCGCCAGCGGCGGATGCGCCAGCGGATGCAACCGTCTCAGTTGGTGTCTGCGCCACGCATTCCTACCCCACGCCGCGTTAGGTCCCACAGCGCCCCGGCGTGGCGCAGCGATGGTACTTACGCGGGCCCACCTCACGCAAGCGGAGAATGGCCACATAGGACCGCCGCAGGCTACCAGCGTCGCGGCCGGCACCTGCTCGCGTTATGCTCGGCACCCGCGCCACGCCGCACCGTTCACGCAGAGAACCCGCATGTCCGAGCTCGTCACGAACCTCCTGCACTACATCGACGCATCTCCGACGCCTTACCACGCGGTGACGCAGAGCGTGCACATGCTAGAGGACGCCGGCTTCGCCCCACTGCGCGAGGAAGACCGCTGGACGCTCAAGCCCGGCGACCGCGGCTACGTGGTGCGCGGTGGTTCGAGCCTGGCAGCCTTCATCTGCGGACGCGTCGCTCCGCACGAGGCCGGCTTCCTGCTGGTCGGGGCCCACACCGACTCGCCGAACCTGCGGGTGAAGCCTGTGCCCGAGCTTGCCCGCTCCGGCTATCGGCAGCTGGCGGTGGAGGTCTACGGTTCTCCGCTGCTCAGCACCTGGCTCGACCGCGACTTGTCGCTAGCCGGCCGCGTGGTCGTCGACACCGACGGAGCGCACTGCGAAAACCATCTCATCGACTTCCAGCGAGCGCTCCTGCGCATCCCGAACCTCGCCATCCACCTCAACCGCAACGTGAACACCGAAGGGCTCGTGCTCAACGCGCAGACGCACATGGCTCCCATCTTGGGGCTGGGCACCAAGGACCCCTTCACGCTGCGCGAGCTGCTGGCCGCCGAATTGCGCGATCGAGGGCAAGCCTGCGACGCCGAGCGCATCGCAGGCTTCGATCTCTCGCTCTACGACACGCAACAAGCGTCCACAGCAGGCCTGCACGGAGAGCTCATCCAGGCAAGTCGCCTCGACAACCTGGCGAGTTGTTTCGCTGCAGTCGCAGCGCTCGCGGACGTGGATGATCCGAGCGACGCCACGCGCGGCATCGTGCTCTACGATCACGAAGAAGTCGGCAGCCGCAGCGCTCAAGGCGCGCACTCGCCCTTCCTGCGCCAGGTGCTGGAGCGCGCCACGCATGCCTGCGGCAGCGCCGAAAGCGACGAGACGGCGCGCGCCATGGCTCGCTCGTTTCTGATCTCGGCCGATACCGCCCACGCCCTGCATCCGAACTACGCAGACCGTCACGAGCCGAGTCACCAGCCCGTCCTGGGCGGCGGACCGGTGATCAAGACCAACGTCAACCAGGCCTACGCGACCGACGGCGAGAGCATGGCTCGCTTCGCCCAGCTCTGCCGCAGCGCGGAAGTCACGCCGCAGCACTACGTGGTGCGCACCGACCTGCCCTGCGGCAGCACCATCGGCCCCATCACAGCCGGGCAGCTCGGCCTGCGCACCGTGGACGTCGGTGTCCCTCTGCTCTCGATGCACTCCATCCGCGAGATGGCCGCAGTGGCGGACCTCGAGGCCTTCCAGCGCGTGCTGGAGAGTTTCTTCGGCTGAAAGGTAAGGAGTGCGCTCTTCCGGATCGGGATGGGCGCTAGCGGCACTGTGCTTGATTCGGAGAGCGGCTCAGGGCTTCTTCCCGGGACCTCCGCTAGCTGCGCCTGACGCGAGCGCGCAGCTGAACTGCCCGGTGATCTCGCCCGCAGCGACGCTGTGATCGTGGTTGGTATCGACGAAGAGCACGTCGTCGTTGCAGCCCTTGGTCTTCGCGTTGATGACCGGGGCGCTGGCGAACTTGTTCGATACGAGCACGGCGTTGTTGGCTTCTACATTGGTGGCGCCCCAGACCTCGCAGAGCGCGAGGTTCACGTTCTCGCCGGTGATGGTCAGGTCGCCCTCGATCACGCAGTCGATCAGCGTGCCGTTGTTCTTGCTGATCGTGACGTTGCCCTGCACACGCACGCCGCGCACGATAGAGTTGTTCTTGGCGATGTCGAGGTTGCCGCCGATCACGGACACGTCCGGTCCCGCGCCGTACACGGTGACGTTGTTGCCGTCGATGGTCAGGTCGCCCATCACGTCGACACCGTCGTCCTTGTTGTCGAGCACGAGCACCGTGTTGTTGCCCACGTCGTGGACGGGGCCTTCGAAGTCTTGCACCGTCACGCCGTCGGTCGGATAGCAGGCGACGTAGAGCACCGTGCCGTCTTTGTCGACAAGCACGTCGCTCGTGCCGTTGTTGCCGCAGCTGGTCTGCGGCCGCACGCAGGTGTTGTCCAAGGTGATGCAGGCGTTGCCGTCGGGTGTGCCCACGAGGATGCCGCCGCCCGCGGCCCGCACGACGCCCGCATCGGCGTTGAAGAATGCGTCGCCGCCGATCACGGTGGTTTGATTGCTCGCGTAGGGCAGATGGCTGGGCGTGGGCGCCGGGGCATCGCTGCAGCCGGAGATGGCGAGCGCGAGCGACAAGACGCTGCTCACGCAGAGGTTCGAGGTGCGCATGGTTCTAGACTCCTATCAGCCCGGTGGAATGACCAGGCAACAACCGAAGGAACAGTAGGTTCCGCCGGGGCAGCTGAGGGTACTCGAGCACAGGGCTTCGCCGTTGTCGCACGTGTACGGCACCCCGGTTCCGCCGCTGCCGGCAGCGCCGCCGGTGACTCCGGCGCTGCCGCCACCGGTTCCTGCCGAGCCGCCGCCCGCTCCGCCGCTACCGGTGGAGGTGCAACTCGCCGGTAGATCGGCTGCCGTCTTGCCGGGGCACAGCTCACAGCTGCCGCAGGTGTTCTGACACTGCGGGTTGGGCGTGCAGGCCTGGCACTTGGACAGGTCGCTTGCGTTGCAGCTGCTCGAGAGCACGACGTTTACGGTCTTGCCGTCGCTGCCACGGATCCCGCAGCAACCGAAGCAATCGCAGCCGTTGGGAGCGAGCGGGCGGCAGAAATCGATGCACGTCTGCGCGAGCAGGCAATCCTTCGAGCTCATCGGAAGCTCACCGGTGAGGCACTTGGTCGAATAGCGGCAACCATCGTCGCCAGCGCCAGAGTTGCCATCGAAGAAACAGTCCTGCCACTTGGGATCCACGTTGTCGCCGGGGATGCCAGTGGCGAACGAGCCTTCGTCGTTGTCGTTGGGACCGGTGCATTCAGTGTCGAAGCCGTCGGTGAAGCCGTCGCCGTCGTTGTCGATGCCGTCGGAACAGGCGCACGGCCCGCCGCACACTTGCTTGGCGAGCGCGCTCGTCCCGGCCGCACCGCCAGCGCCGGGCACGCTCCCGGCACCGCCGCCATCAGTGGCAGAGTTGCCGCTTCCACCGTGAGTGGCGCCGCTCCCGCTTGCGCCCACGACCGCTGCATCCGCCAGAAACGCGCCGCTCGTCGGCCTCTTGCCCGCACAGCTTGCGCACACCGCCACGAGCACGCCCAGGAGCCAGACACGGGTCTTCATGTCTTGATTGTGGGAGCTGCGTGGCTCGCGGTTGAAAGAAAGCGCCGGCCGGTGCGGGCCTCAGCGGCTGGCCCAGCTCAGCGCCAGATAGGCGAGTGGTCGCAGGCCCCCGAGATCCGCGACATCTCGGCCGTTCACCGCAAAGCGCTGATGCAGCAGGCGCGTCTGCAAGTCGATTCCCAGCTGCAGTGACAGGCTCGCGGCGATGGGAACCTCGGCTCGGATTCCCAGCAGCCAGGAGGCGAGGCGCGTGTGGGCGCCGGCGCTCGCACCCGCCGCCGTGCGGCCGCTGGCGGAGATGAACGAGTACGCAACGCCGCTGCGCACGCCCAGCCAGACGGAATCGATGCGGCGCGCGAGGCTGAGCGTCAGCTCGGGAGATAGCTCCGAAAAGTGCACCGAGGAGCCCGCGCTGGCGATGCCCAGGCTCGGCATGAAGATGAAGCCGAGCGTCGCAGTCGAACGCAAGCGCGCGCTTTCCAGCATCGGACCCGCTGCGACCGAAGCGCCCCATTGCCCGAGCGCTGAGCCCGGTTGCGAGCCGGCGAGCGCGCCTGCGCTCACCTGTGCGCCGATGAACGTCGTGCCGGCCGATGCCTCGGTCGCCGCGGCGCTTGTCGAGGCGGGCGCAAGCAAGCGCGCCTTTGGTGACGTCTCGGTGGGAGTGCTTGCGAGCTCAGCTACAAGCTCGCTCACCTTGATCGCGAGCGTGCGATCCATGTCGGGTCCTTCACCGCCCGGCACGCGCACGACCTCGAGCAGCGCCCGGCCCGCCCGCTGACCCACCGCGTAGAGCACCGCTTCCTGCGAGCCATCGGCAGCGACCATCGGCTCGTCGCTCCAGACCACGAGCAGCAGATGCTGCTCTGCGGCCATGGCTTCAGCTGCATGGATCCGACTGACGACGGAGGCATGCGCGAGCTCAGCGCTGCGCGCCCGGCTGTCCACGTCCGCGAGCTCGGCCAGTTGGATGCGCAGCGATGCGAGCAAACCCGGACGCGGGCGGGCAGCGTCGTCGAGCAGCACGACCTGCCTTCGTACCGTATCCTGTGTCTGTGGTGCCTGTGCGTGCGCCGAGGCATATGCCCACATACAGGCCAGGCCAGAGGCCATCCCGATACGCCGCATCAGGGGCTTTCGTCGGCTCCGAGCCACGCCCGCATTTCCTTTCAACGCGGCAGCCACTGGGCACACAATTCCGATGTATGGGCTCGCTCGTCAACTTCAGGCCAGAGACCGACCCAGCCGAGTTGGATCTGGTCGAGGCCTGCCGGCGTGGCGATCGGCGTGCGCTGCACAGGGTCTTCACCACGCACGCGCCGTACATCGAGCGCCTGCTGGGCCGCGTGGTCGGCCCTTCGCTCGAGGTCGATGACCTGCTGCAGAGCACGTTCATGGCGGCGATCACGGCGTTTCCGCGTTTTCGTGGCGAAGCGCACGTGCGTACCTGGCTGGCGCGCATCGCCGTGCGCATCGCTCAGGAGCGCCTGCGCAGCGCGTCGTACAAGCGGCGCGTGGATCTGCCGTCGCTCGACGAGCGCGCTGACCACAACGATCGCTCGGCACACGTCGAGCATGACCTCGACGCGCGTCGCCGCGTCGAACGCATGTACCTGCATTTGAACGCCATCGGCGTGAAGAAACGCGTCGCGTTCGTGCTGCATGTGTTCGAGGGTCATCCGATCGAAGAGGTCGCCGCGCTTGCGGGCGCGAGTGTGACCGCGACCAAGTCTCGTGTTTTTTGGGCACGACGTGAGCTGATCAAGCGCGCATCGCGCGACCCGCTGCTCGCCGAGTGGGCCAGGAAGGCCAAGTCATGATCGACCTTGCATGCCTACGCGCCGAGCGGCTGCTCGAACGTCGAGCCTGCGGGCTCGGACCGGCCGACGCTCTGATTCTCGAAGACCACCTGTCGAGTTGCGCGCGCTGCACCGAGCAAGCGCGGCTCTTGTCAGCGCTGCGCAGCGTCGTGAACGGGATGGACGTGACGCTGTCGATGTCCGCGCGTGAGCGCGTGATCGATCGCGCGTGGCAGGCCGCGCCATCGCACGAGGTCGACAAGACGCCTGTGCGCAGCTGGCAAGCTTGGGGAGGGGTTGTGCTGGTCGCAGCGGCCCTCTTCGGCTTCTTCGTGCGTGGCGCTGTTAGCGAACGCGGTGCTGCGCCGCTGGCGCACAACGAGACCTCTGCGCCGGCGCCGCTCAGCGTGGCTGATGGCGCGACCCTGCAGGCGACCAGCGCCAGCGGGCCGCTCAGCTTCGCGCTCGCGCATGCGAAAGTGGACCTCCAGCTCGGCTCCAGCGCGCGTTGGAACGCCGGCGCGCACGACCTCGTGTTGATCTCGGGCAGCGTCGTGGTCGACGTGGATCCTCGGCTGCAGCAGGCGTTTTCGGTGAGTACACCGAGCTTTCGTGTGCAGGTGCTCGGCACGCGCTTCACGGTTGCGCTCCGCGAGGTGAGCGTCGAGCGAGGCCGGGTGCGCGTGGTCGCGCCCGACGGTCATGAAGTGCGCGTGCTCGTCGCGGGCCAGCGGTACTCAGTCGCTGATGGTGGCAACGTGTTGGCGCCCGTTGCGCCGCTCGTGCACGAAGCGCACGAAGCGAACGACACCGACGAAGCGCATGGCGCTGGTCATGCGAGCGAACCCTCCGCCGAACCGCACCGTGCGCACGTCGATGGCGCTCTGCTGCTCTCCGACGCGCGGACGCAGCTGGCCGATCGGCAGCTCGAGCGCGCCAGGGCGTCAGTGGATGCGGCGCTTTCTGCACAGCTCGCGCCAAGCGAACGCGCCGAAGCCATGACGCTGCGTGCGGAATGCGCGCTGATGGCCGGCGACCACGCGGCCGCCGTGCAGGCGTACCTGCGCGTGGCCCGCTCGTTCGCGCAGCTGCCGGCGGGCGAGAATGCGCTGTTTTCCGCGGCCCGGCTCGAAATGGAGCGCGGTCGTAATCAGGAAGCGCAGCGCTCGCTGCAGCGGTACCTGGCGCGCTATCCGCAGGGCCGATTCGTCAAAGAGACGCGGCTGCGCTTGCGCACGCTCGGTGCGCCGTCGGATCATGCTCCGTGATGAACGTCCGGATCGTCGTGGCCCTTGCACTCGTGTTGGCCGGCTCGATGCTGGCGCCGGCTTGCCGCGACCTGACCACGAACCTGGTGAGTGACCCGCTGCACGTGCCGGAGGCCGGCCTCGATGCCGCCATCAGCAGCAAGCCAGACGCGGCCATGGACGCCGCCAAGCTCGTGCACGACGCGGGTCCGGCTTTGGCGACAGTGGTCTGTGGCGATCACGTCTGCGCCTGCAGCGACGGCCGCGACAACGACGGCGACGGCTTGATCGATGGCCTCGATCCCGAGTGCACGGGCCCGAGCGACGACGACGAGCACAGCTTCGCAACCGGTGCGCCGCAGAAGCCCAGCGACTGCCGCGATTGCTTCTGGGACGACAACGCCGGCAACGGCGACGACGGATGCCGCTATCCCAAGGAGTGTCTGACCGGCACGGCGTCATCGAGTAAAGGTGCCTGTGGCAGCTGCGTGGTCAGCAGCCGGTGCATTGCGTCGTGCCTGCCTCGCACTCCCAACGGCTGCGACTGCTTCGGCTGTTGCGAGATCACGCGCCCGGATGGAAGCACTGTGCACGTGGCGCTCGGCGACGCGTGCTCGCTCGATCGCCTCGACGACACCAGAGCCTGCCCGCGCTGCGTGCAGAGCTCGACCTGCTTGAATCCGTGCGGCCGCTGCGAGCTTTGCCCGGGGCGCGGGCAGGACCGACTCGCGGCCGACTGCGGGGCAGGCGCTTCCGCGGGCACTCCGAGCTACGTATGCGAAGGCGGAGCCCAAGTCTGCGCCGCTTCGGCCGAGTGCGCTTCCGGCGCGCCTTACTGCCAGCTCGGCTGCTGCTTGCCCGTCGTACCCTGATGCGCTTGCGGTCTTGCTGGAGCTTGCTAAGGCAACCGCTGCCGGCGCAGGACTCGCAACAAGTAGAGAGCGACGGCCACGTTGACTACCACCACCGTGGCCTTCAGCACGCTGCGGTGCGCCACCAGCTCATAGACTTCCAATGGGAGGAAGGAGACCGTCACCACCAGCGTCATGTATTCAGCCCACCGCTTGGCCAGGATGAGTCCGACGCCCTCCGTCGCAAAGAGGGCCGCGTAGAAGAGCGTCCCGAAGCCGACCTCCTCGAGCCTGCTTGGGCGGACGCCGACGAGCTTCGCGACGAGGCCATGGATCACACTGTTCTCCGGATCGATCCGGAGCTGCTCGACGAGCGCGTTGATGGTTCTGGCAACATCGCGATGGACGAGGGAGAGAACCCCGAGCCCAACGACGACGAGGCCGGTCGCTTTCACGAGCTTGAAACCGCCAATCAGGGCGAGTCCTCGGTTCCGTGGGGCGGCCATTGCAGAAACCTCGTATCCCGGCTACGCGCTCGGTGTGGACGCAGGCGCGGTCAGGCGCAGCTCAGTGCAGGATGCGCCCAAGACGGACAGAGCTCGAATTTCCACGAGGCGGTGTCAAGCGAAGTCGGCAGCGGCGTTGGGGGTGTCGAGTCGGAACGCGGCGGTAGAGCGGGCACCGGCAAAGCAGTGCGCGGCGCCTGCGCGTGCCGACGGTTACGCTCGCAGACGGCCCGAGCTCACGACACTGCACCGGACGCTGAGCGCGCATTGGCCTGCGTTCGTGGAGCAAGCCGAAGCGGCCGGCGGGCTGCGAGTCCAGCCCCCGGTTACTGTCGAAGCCCGTCGCGCCTGGTGCTGCTGACGGCGGATGTCTTCAAGCCGGTGGTGCTTGGCCAATGCGGTAGGGTGTGGTATGCATTATGCAACCGTTTTGGTTTCTCTGCGGGAGCGCCCGATGTCCGCCATCACGCTGAAGAATCTACCTGAGGAGCTGCTTCGCGACCTGCGCGACGCTGCTGCCAGCCATCACCGCAGTCTGAATCAGCACGCAATTTTCCTGCTGCAGCTGGGCCTCGGTCGTCCCAACGCAGAGGCCGAAATGCTGCACGCCGACCAAGCGCAGCTGGCCGCATGGCAGGAGCTCATCGGACAGTGGCGCTCAGCAGAAACCACGAAGACGGAGATTCGGCGCATTTACCGCCGTCGTTCTTCCGGTCGCAAGGTGGACCTGTGAGGCTGCTGGACACCGATACCTGCATCGAGCTCCTGCGCGGCAACGCGAAGGTGCTCGAGCATCGAGCCAAGACGCGCGACGACGTAGCAACGTCATGGATCACCGCGGCGGAGCTCTACTACGGAGCTGCGAAGTCACGCGCCCACTCGCACAACCACGCGCTGGTCACGCGTTTCCTTGCAACGCTCGATATCCTCGAGCTGGACAGCGCAGCCGCACAGCTCTTCGGCGCTCACAAGGCCGCGCTCGAAACAGCCGGTCGGCGCTTGACGGACGCCGACCTGCTGATCGCCGCTGTGGCCCAAAGCCGAGGCGCCATGCTGGTGACGGGCAATCGCCGCCACTACGCCCGGATCGATGGCCTCGCCATCGAGGACTGGATCCGCTAACAGGGAAGCCGGCCCGGATTCGGATTCCCGCCCCTGGTTACCCGGGACTCGATGCCGCTGATGGCGGCATTTTCCAGGCCGGCGCAGCCGCAAAGCCGCACCCGGGTTACTTCGCGCAAGCGACTCGTCGTGCTCCGACCTCACGCGGCTTCGACCTCGACGCGGTACTTCAGCTTGGCCGCATCGATCTCCGCTTGAAGCGCGAGCTTCACGAACTGCGCTTCGAGATAGC
>JADGRG010000452.1 GCA_017881145.1 Sandaracinaceae bacterium
CGTCAGCGAGGGCAAGATTCAGCGCGGTGCCAAGGCGCGACTCTTGCGCGAGTCTGCGCTGGTCTGGGAGGGCACAATCCGGTCGCTGCGTCGCATCAAGGACGACGTGAAGGAAGTGACTGCCGGCCTCGAATGCGGCATTGGCCTAGACTACGCCGAGATCAAAGAGAACGACGTCATCGAGTGCTTCGAGATGCAAGAGGTGACAGCCGTCCTTTGAGCGCAACTTGGCGCAGCGTGTGAACCATGGTCGTAGGGGTGTGTCGCATCGTGTTTTCGCTGCCCGGCAATGACTCTCTCAAGGGCAAGCGCAGCATCGTGCGGCGGCTGGTCGAACGCTCCAGGAGCCGCTTCAACGTCGCGATCGCGGAGGTCGCCGACCTCGACGCGCATCGCCGAGCGACGCTTGGTTTTGCGGTCGTCAGCAACGACGCACGGCACGCCAACTCCATGCTCGATCACATCACGGACTTCATGGTTGGGATGACGGAGGCGGTTGCGGTCGATCGCACGCTGGAGATTCTGCACGTCGAGGGGGAGCCTGCACCGCTGTCCATGCGGGAGCTGCCTCCGGTCGACGACGAGGAGCGCTAGCGCCGTGCCGACTCCCAAAGCCAAGCGTAGCGAGCGCGTCGCCGAGCGCATCAAGGCGGAGCTGATGGAGCTCTTGCTTCGGGGAGAGGTGCGCGATCCCGCGCTCGTCGACATCTATGTCACGAACGTGTTGCTGACCGACGACTTGCGCCATGCGCGAATCTACGTGCGCTTGACTCGCTCCGAAGCAGATGTCGACCAGCGCAAGCGTGTGACACGCGCTCTAGAACGAGCGGCTGGCTACGTGAGGCGTGAATTGGGGTCGCGCTTGCAGCTCCAGTACGTGCCGGATCTGAAATTCTTCTGGGATGAGGGGCTCGATCGCGCAGCGCGGGTGGACGCTGTGCTGGAGGAGCTCAAGCGTGAGGGGGGCGGTCATGAGTAACCTTGCACTCGCCGAGGCGGTGCGGCTGGTGAAACAAGGTCAGCGCTTCTTGCTGACCTGTCACGTGCTGCCGGACGCTGACGCGGTCGGATCGATGCTCGGGCTGGCGGAAATTCTGCGCTCGCTCGGCAAGGAGGTCTACCTCTACAACCGCGATCCGATACCTCCGCAGCTGCATTTCTTGCCGGGTGTCGATGCGGTGCGGAACTCGATTCCCACTGGCATGCACTTCGACGCTACCTTCATCACCGACACCGCGGCGCGTTCGCTGCTTCCGCGTCGCTTTCCGTCGCACGCTGTAACCGGCCCCGTCGTGATCATCGACCATCATGTGGCGCACGATGATTTCGGCGATGTAGTGGTGCGAGACGTCAGTGCCTGCGCAACCGCCGTCGTGGTGCTGGACGTGGCCGCCGCGCTCGGTGTGCGGCGGCCCTTGTCGCTGGCAGCGGGCGCGCCTCTCTACACGGCGCTGGTGGCCGATACGGGTGGTTTCCGATACCCCGGCACCACAGCGCAAACGCTGCGCATCGCTGCCGATCTCCTGGACACGGGCGTCGACGCCTGGACCGTTGCATCCAACATCTTCGAAGGCTGGTCGATGGCGCGACTGCGGCTCCTGGGCTCGGCCATCAACGCCATGGAGACCGAATATGCTGGGCGCGTGGCAGTGGTGACCGTTCCACTCGCCATGCTGGATAAAGCCGGCGCGACCGACGACGCCGCCGAAGGCCTCGTCGAATACGGTCGTATGCTCAAGGGCGTCGAGATCTCCGCCATGCTCTGGGAGCGCCGTCCACGCACCGACGAAACCATCGAGGGGCTCACGCTGACACGCGTTTCCCTGCGCTCTGCCGGTCGCGCGGACGTGTCCAAAGTGGCTGTGGCGTTGGGCGGTGGCGGGCACCGTGCCGCTGCTGGTGCCACGATGAATCTCGACCTGCGCAGCGCGCGCGAGTTGGTCGTGCTCGAGGCGGGTCGCGAGCTAGGGATCGACCCCTGAGCTGCCGGTGCCCCTGAACGAAACGCCACCGCACGGGATTCTGGTCGTCGACAAGCCCAAGGGGCGGTCGTCGCACGATCTCGTGCAGACGCTACGGCGTGCGCTGCGAACGCGGGCCGTGGGGCATGCCGGCACGCTGGATCCGATGGCCACGGGTGTCCTGGTTCTGGGCGTGGGCGAAGGCACCAAGCTCCTGCATTATTTGAGCGGCGACGACAAGACCTACCTTGCAACCGCGAAGCTGGGAGCAGAGACGAGCACCTTGGATGCCGAGGGGGCGGTGGTGGCCGAAGCGGCAGTGCCAGAGGCCTTGACGCTGCAGCTGGTAGCGGCTGCCGCTGGTTGCTTCGTAGGTGAGATCGTGCAGCGAGCGCCCGCGGTGTCGGCGATCAAGGTCGACGGCGTGGCGCTTCACAAGCGCGTTCGGCGCGGCGAGGACGTGCAAGCGCCGGAGCGGAACGTGGTCGTGCGGGACCTCGAAGTGTTGGCTCTACGCGGCAACGAGATTGACCTGCGCGTGCATTGTGGCAAGGGCTTCTACGTGCGTTCGCTGGCCCGCGATCTCGCGCTTTCGCTCGGCACTCGCGGGCACCTCTGCGTGCTGCGTCGCATCCAGAGCGGCTGCTTCACGCTCGACGACGCGGTTCCCTATTCCGGCCTCGAGGATGCGAGAAAGGGCGACGAAACGGCCCGAGCGACTTTGCGGGCGCGGCTCTTGCCGCTGGCGGCGGCGCTGCGTGCGGTGCCGAAGATCCGGGTCAATGCAAACGGTGTCACGGATGTACGTCAGGGCCGGGCGCTTTCGGCTGAGCGCATCACGAGCGGCGGCTTGCCGCCGGAGGGCTCTGCGCTGGTGGCGGTGCTCGATGAACAGGAGCAGCTGATAGCTCTGGCGCAGCGTCGTGGCGACCTGGTCGAAATCAAGCGTGGCATCTTCGGGTAGTACGCGATGAACGCACCACTCTCCAGCCTTGCAGCAGTGAGCGTGCCAACTCCCGTCCGGCGAAATGCTCGCCTGCTTGGGCTCGTACTCTCGTCTGCGGTGTGCGCGCTCCTTCTCACTTTGTTCTGGGTTCGCAGCGGGTTTGCTCTGAGCGCGGGCACAGGTTTCCTGGTCTGGCACGCCTCCGATCCAGGAGGCTGCGCCGAAGCGCAGAGCGCCGCCGGGGCTTCGCTCACCAGCGAGCCGTTCGTGCTGCCAGGATCCGCGCCTTTCGGCTGCATCCGCTGGCGGACATTCTGGGTGGTGCCGCGTCAGAGGCAAAGCGTGTTCGAGCTCGATGCTCGCGGCAGTGTCGAGCTATCGATCGATGGTCGCCGCGTCGCGCTGCATCGCACGCGTCCAAAGGCTGACACGTTCACCGGCGAAGCCGCGTTACTGATCGGCGTGCATCGCGTCGAGTTGCTCTATCGTCGGGGATCGGCGCCAGGCTACCTGCGGGTTCGCGAGCAGGATCTGCGTGAGGCGCACTACATCTATGTGCTGGCTCCGCTGCAGAGAGAGCGCTTCTTCGCGAGCGAGACACGCGCGAGGGAAGCACTTCCACTTGTCGCTGAATCCCGCGCTTGGCTTCCGCCTGCCTGCGTCGCGCTTCTTTCGCTTTGTGCACTGCTGCTCTGGCTGACGCGTCGAATATTGCGTGGCAGCCGAGCTCCATGGCGCGTGCTTGCCTGCTCGCTCGCGATAGTCGTGCTGGCATACCAGGTGCGTGTCGCTGCCTTGCCCTTCGATGGCGCTTACACCGACGAGCTCGCCTACTCGACCGCTGGTCGCCATTACGTGCGCAACGTCTTGGTGGGTGACTACACCACCGAGGCCTTCCGCTGGAACTACCCGCATCCACCGCTTGCCAAGTGGCTCTACGGTCTCGCAGCCGAGCTCGGCGGACAAGACGGCGCACGCCGTGTGTCGGCGCTGCTTGGCGCGCTGAGTGTTGGGCTGATCGTGCCCATCGGTGCGACGCTCTTGTCGTTGGAGGTCGGGTTCGCGGCAGCAGCGATCGCCACGTTTCTCCCACCGCTGGTTGCTCACTCGCGACTGACTGGGCTCGAATCGCCCGTGCTCTTCTTCTGGCTCGTCTCCGTGCTGGCGGCGTTGCGCTGGGCCAAGAGCGCGCTCGAACCAGGGAATGCGTCGCGCGGGTCCCTGGGCGATCCATGGGCAGCATGGCTCGCACCTCTGCTCGCAGTGCTGGGAGTCGGCTCGCGGATGACATGCGTGTGGGTGTTTCCATTGCTGCTGGCGGTGGTTCTGTACGTGCATGCGCAAGCCACGTCGCGTCAGCGCTTCGCGACGCTCGCTCTGGCTTGCGCGGGTGTGCTGGTCGGCGGCGGCTTGCTCTTCGCGCTCTGGCCGTGGCTCTGGGGACGTCCGGTCGAGGGCTGGCAACAGATGCTGGTGCGCTGGCGCGGTCAGCACACCAGCGAGATCTTCCTCGGCACAAACCAGCGTCCGCCGCCGGTCGGTTACTACGCCGCGGCATTCATTGCGACCACGCCAGCATTCGTTTTGCTCTTTGGCTCGCTCGGTCTGGTGGCGGGTCTGCGCGGCCGCGCGACGCGAGTGGCCACGAGCTTTCTCGCGCTCTGGTTGCTGCTGCCGTTCGCACAGAGCCTCTCGTCGTTCCGACAGGATCTGGCGCGCTATGTGATCCCCGCGTGGCCTGCGCTCGCGCTGCTCGCAGCGCTCGGTGTGGATTCGCTGGTCCTTTGGCTACTGGCGCGGGTTGCGGGTCTTCGGCGCTTCGCAGGTTCGGCAGGCATATGGAGCGTCATGGCGCAGACAGTCCTCGTCGTCTACGTCGCGCTGGCGCTGCATGCCGTCGAGCCATATCCACTCGATTATTTCAGCGAGCTCGTCGCAGGCCCTGAAGGCGTGGCTCGCTCGCACGCGTTCGAGCTTGCCTGGTGGGGTGAGGGCATCGGCGAAGCGGTGGGGTGGGTGAACGCGAATGCGCCTGCCGGCATGACGGTTCGCCTCGCAATCGAGCCGCACGACGTTCGGCCGCGGCTGCGCGATGATCTGCGGGAGCGTCTCGCGGGACCGAGTGATTTCGTGATCACCAACCACTACAAGTTTCACCCGGAGACGCCCGTGGGCTGCCACCTCGCTCACCGGGTTGCGGTGCGCGGTGCGCCTCTCGCGGATGTCTACGATTGCAGGCGCCCGGGGCGCTAGCCCGCGCTGCGACCTCCGAACGGATGCCGCCTGCCGCCATCGGCTGCAGGCTTCAACCGCCGTGCGCGACAGGTGGCTCGGGCGCAGTGCGCGGCACGAGCAGGAGGTGGTCCACCTCGAAGAGTGCTTCGGGCGACGCGCTATGCAGCTCAGCCTGCACGCTGCCGCGCGCTAGCGTGCCCGGTTCCAGTGACCAGCGATATTCGGCCCACGCGCCGTGCACGCGGACCGGAGCCAGTGACTTGCCGCCGATCGATACGCGGAGCTCGGCAGGCAGGGCCGAGTCGATCCGCTTGATGCTGAGCACGGCGACGCAGCCGTAGGCTGCATCCGAGACCCGAGTCGGTACGGAAAGGCGTAGTGAAACCTGGGGGCTGCGCGTGGTGCAGGTGGTGCGATGCAGGTAATCCCAGTCGTGGCGGATCGGACCTGCGAAGCAAGTGCCAAACCCCGCAACGCCTGCATAGGCGCGCGTCACATCCGTGCCGCCGATTCGATGGCGGTCGATGGCGTGCAGTCGAACCAGCGACTCGCCGCTGTTGCGAAGCCCCGGCTCATCGCTGAGCCGCGGCACGATGACGTCGATCCCGCGCGGGTCGCCGAGCACACCGAGCCCACGCATCACGCCGTCGCGGACGTTGGTGTTGCGGTCCCAGCCCAACACCTCGACCAGGGGCGCGAAGGCTCGCGAATCACCCAGCTCTCCCATGGCGACCACGACCAGATGACGCGTGTGTGCTTCGGGCAAGAGGCTGATCAGAGGGTCGAGCGCTCGGGTGTCACGCAGGTGGCCGAGCCAACGCACTGCCTCCTCGCGTTCATAGCCGCTCGGCGCAATCCAGAGCGCGTCGATCAGCGAGGGCACCGCAGCCACATCACGCAATCGGCCGAGAGACACCGCGGCTCGGCTACGTACGCCCGGGTCCTCAGCGACGACCAGCTTGCGCAAGAGCGGCGCGGCTCGACCATCGAAGAGCCGTCCCATCGCGATCGCGGCTTCTGCAGACACCCACGGATTCTTGGTCTTGGTTGCGGCGAAGAGCGTGTCGCAGGCGCTGGCGTCGGCGAGCTTGCCGAGCAGGCGGGCTGCTTCGGCGCGATCTTCCGTCGCAGCGTGTTCATCGAGCGCAAGCTCCGACAGCGGCGCGACTGCGCGGCGGTCGCCGAGGCGACCCCACTCCAGCGCCAGCACCTGCGGGCGTGCGTCGATGGTGGCGACGGGCGCGAGCGAGTCGATGAACGCGTAGACCTCGCCGCGCAGGGACTCGAGCCGGTGCGGGTCGTGGTCTGCGCGGTTGTCACGCTCTCTGGGATCGACGCTGAGATCGTAGAGCTCGAAGAGCCCAAAGCGCAGATCCGCGATCAGCTTGTAGGGCCAACTCACCACCATCTTCTTGTGAATGACCGCCGAGAACACTGGACCGCGGTCTCGCGCCTTGCCGAGCGCGAGCGCGCGCAAATCCACGCCGCGCATGCTGGATGGCTTGTCCACGTCCAGGAGCCCGAGCAGCGTGGGTGCAATGTCGATGCTCTCGACGGGGGCCGCGACGTGCTTGGGAGCGAGCCCCGTGGCGGCGATGATCAGCGGGACGCGCACCTGTTCTTCGTAGAGCGACGACCCGTGATAGACGCCTCCGTGCTCGTGGAACTCCTCGCCGTGATCGGCGGTGACGACCACCACCACTGGCTTGTGCAAGCGACGCTTGGTTTCACTCACCAAACGGCCGATGGCGCGGTCGGTCGCCAAGATCTCGCTGTCGTAGCGGTCGAGGTCGGAGTTGCCGAGCGTGGTTGCGTCGTAGGGTTCGTGAACGTCGAAGTAGTGCACCCAGAAGAGCGAGCTTGGCTCACCGCGAGAGAGGGTGCGATCCACTTCCTCGATCGCGCGGTCAGTCAGTTCCTCCGCCGGTCGGTCCTGGTGTTCGTGCAGCGCGAATCCAAAAGCGTCGTGCTCGTAGACGCTGAGCTTCTCGCCCGCCGTGTGGAAGATGCCTTGCGTGTAGAAGGCCGCAGTGTGGTAGCCGGCCTGCGTCACGACGCGTGGCAGCGTGTTCATCGGCGCTGGCTGGCCCAGCTCCAGCGTCTCGTGCAGGTACTCCGAGGTCATCAGCGAGCAGAGCGAGTAACTGGAGTGCGGCGCCTGCGCGTAGGCGTGATCGAAGACCACCGCATCTCTGGCGATTGCGTCCAGCTCGCTCGTGATGTGGCGGCCGTAGCCGTAGCAGCCGAGGTGGTCGGCGCGCAGCGCATCGACCGTGATCAAGAGCACGTGCGCGCCGGGTAGGGTGGGCAACCCCAGCGCTTCCTGCCCGGTCGCGCGACGCACGCGGGCGGCAGTCGCGCGCAGGCGTGCCAGGTCCGCGCTCTTGCGATCCACGGTCGGCAAGAGCGGCGCGATGCCTAACATGAGTGAGCGCGAATGCGGAACGTTTGCCGAGAGCAGCGCCACGCGCACGTTCTGGTTCTGATCGAGCGTGCCGAGACTCAAGTGGAACAAGAGCCCGAGCAGCACGGCGAGTGCAGCTCCGAAGCGAGGCAGGTCGCGCGGGATCCGGCCGCCGTCCCAGGCCCGTGCCAGAAGCAGCGTGGTGCAGAGCGCGTAGATGCCGAGCACCGAGGCGCTCAAGACTCCGTGCAGGTAGTCGTAGAGGTTGGGCAGCACCCGCTGGTTCAACTTGGCGATGCCAAAGCTCAGCGCGAGTAACCCGAGAAACACACGTCGCGCTGCAGCCGGCGGAGTGCGGCGGACTACGGTCACAAGCGCGTGAACAGCGTAAAGCGAACAGAAACCAGTGCAGGTGAGGAACACGCCTGCGACAAAGTGCAGCGCGGCTCGCGCAGGCAGGCGCGACATATGCCCGCCTTTGAAGAGCAGGTGCGTGACCACCAGCAACGCCGGCAGGAGCGCCAGCGTGAAGCAGAGCGAGAGCAGGCCCCGGCGGATGCGCACGCGGGAGGTGTCGGTCTGCGCGCGTTGCGTCGCGAGGCGGTCGATGGGCCCAGCAGCACACCCGTAGACGAGTCCACCGAGCGCACCGAGCGCAGCGCCGGCAGCAGGCTGCAGGGAGAGCAGACGCAAAAGGAGTAGGGTCCGGTCACCAGCCGACTCCATGAAGAGCCAGTGAGCACCGAAGTCCGAGAGGCTGGTCGCTACCCCGGCGATCGCACCGAGCCACACACCGACCGAGACCGCATGGAGGGTTTGGCGAAACATCGAGGGGTGCCGGGCGTCTGGCCCCCGGGGGCGGCGCAATAGCGGCCCAATACTAGGCAGCGCTGCTGGTCAGGGCAACGCGACGCGAGTCGGCGGGGATGTCACCACCCCAAGTCTTTGAAACGTCAGAGGAAGACTGGAGGTGCCGACCGGATTCGAACCGGTGTGTGATGGTTTTGCAAACCATTGCCTAACCGCTTGGCTACGGCACCATGACCCACCCAAGAGCGGGGCGCAGACGTTTAGCGCTTCCCCTTTGGGTTGTCCAGATTGGCCGACGAATTGCGCTGGAACACATCCTGTTTTCTTGTCATTCTCCCGCCTCCATGACCTCGACACAGCGCGAAATCGAAGTTTCCTACGACGTCTCCAACGAGTTCTTCCGTCTCTGGCTCGACGACCGGATGCACTACACCAGTGGATCCTATCTGACCGGAAACGAGACCCTCGAAGAAGCGCAGATCAACAAGTGCAAGATCCTCTACGACTACGCAGAGATCACGCCTGACAAGCTGGTGCTCGACATCGGCTGTGGTTGGGGCGCCAACGTCGAGTATTTGGCGGCGCGCGGCGTGAAGCGCATCCACGGCATCACGCTCTCGACCGCGCAGAGCGACGAGATCACCTCTCGCAAGCTGCCGGGCGTGTGGACCAAGGTCATCGACTACAAGGACTACGCGCCGACCGAAAAGTACGACGCGATCGAGTCCATCGAGATGATCGACCACCTC
>JADGRG010000453.1 GCA_017881145.1 Sandaracinaceae bacterium
GCAGCGTTTCGAGCTTGAGGTTGACCTCGCTCGCGAGCCGGTCGAGCCCGCGCACATCAGGCACCTTCACGACCAGCGCAGTGATGTTGTCCTTGCCACCGCCCTGGTTCGCCAGATCGATGAAGCTCTGCGCCGCGGCTTCCTCGGGCACCTCGCGGAAGACCTTCAGGATGTCGCCGGGCTGCGCGTATTCGGTAAGTCCGTCCGTGCAGAGCAGGAAGCGATCACCGGCCAGAACGTCGAAGTCGAGCGTGTCGGCCTGGACGCTCTCGTAGACGCCGACAGCGCGCGTCACGGCGTTCTTCATGTTGAGCTTGGCGATCTGCTCGGGCGTCAGTCGACCGCGCTTTAGTAGCTCGTTGATCAGCGAGTGGTCTTCGGTGAGCTGGTGCACCGATTCGTTGCGGTTCAGGTAGATGCGGGAGTCGCCGACGTGAGCGATGAAGCCGCGCGTACCCACGATGAGCAGCGCGACCAGGGTCGTGCCCATGCCGCGCTTGGCCGGGTCCTTCTGCGCTTCGGCAAACACGGCGGCGCAAGCGTTCTGCACGCCGAGCTCCAGCAGGCGCAGCAGATCTTTGCGGCTGCCACCGTCGACGCCGCGCTCGAACTTGTCGAGCAAGTCACGCTCGCGCGCCACGGTGTCGCGAAACACGTGCACCGCGATGTTGCTGGCGACCTCGCCAGCGGCGTGACCGCCCATGCCATCAGCCACCACGGAAAGGCCGAGCGAGTCGTCGACCAGGAACGCATCTTCGTTGCCTTCCCGAATCCGACCTACGTCGGTCTTCGGCCAAAACCGGATGGCGCTTTCCTTCGGCATGAAGCTCACCAGCCCCGCTGATTGCGGCCTGCGCTGGGTTGCCCCGCAGTGCGACGTTCGCCCGCCCGGACCCTGCGCAAACACAGAAGGCCAAAGGCTACCAGAAAAGCCCAGGCGCTGTCCGAGGGCCTACGCGTGCCAGGTGTGCCAGCCCGCCCAGCCTGGCCGACGTTTCTCACGGCGCAGTAGGGCTCGAAATACGAGCCCTGGATGGGGTGAAAGCAGAGCGCTGGCTGATTGTCCGCCAAGAGGCCGACCCCATCCACGGCGCGCAGGGCGATGCAGACGGGCTTTTGCACCTGCTCCTTGCTCAATCGGAAGAGCAGCTCCACACCCCCGGCTTGGTTCTGCCGGGATTGGTCGAGCACCACTGCTTGGTCGACGCCGACCGCGCGGGTGAGCAAGAGCGAATACTCGATCGCGCTCGAATCCGCGTTGTCGGTTGCCGCGGCGAAGTCGACGGTGACTCCGTACGTGCCAGGCGCAGCGCCGCAGCTCGCAGGCAGCGCTTGGGACACCACGTCGATCGAGTTGGCGTTCACCCCGAAGGTCGGTGGCGTCTGGTCCGTGCTCTCGCCGGTCGTGAACCGATACTCGGAGAACGCGGGCCGCGCGAACCCGGGCTGCGCCACCAACGGCACATACCTAGCGTGGGGCGCCAGCGCCACATCCGGCAGAAAGCGCAGTGTGCGCGAATCGGGCTGCTCGATGTGACCGGGCAAAAGAGCGCGTGCTTCGTCGAGCAAGCTGAGAGCCGAGTCGCCGGGTACTAGACTCTGCACCAGCGCGGCGAGATCCGTGCCCTTGGGATAGCGCACCTCGACGGCGATGTTACGCGCCACGGATTCGGCACCGCGAGCGGGCATCACCTCGGTGTCGGACTCACGGCGCTCGGCACAATCCTGCGCAACGGCCGCCGCCGTGGGCAGCATGCAGAGCAGCGCCAAGCCGAGCAGGCGGATATGTGCGAGAGCTTTGTGGGTGACGATCACGACGCGCCGAGTATAAACCGGCAGCCCACCAAAGCGTCGGCGTACGCTGCAAAATGTGCTATTGCGTGCGGCATGATGTGGCCTGCGCGCGCGTGCGAGGGGTTTACGCTAGCGGCCACTGTCGCCAGAGATCGCGGTGCGGCACTGGCCGAGAGCGGGCTCTCGCAAGTGGCGCAGACCGAGCTGCTCGGCCTTGCGCGCGAGCTCGCGGCGCTGGCCAAGCACGAACGGCGAGCTCGGATCCGACACATGACTGAAGCGCCACCAGAAGCCCTGCCAACCCAGGGAGCACGGCCTGCAAGCGCCCTCGCCCTCTTGGCCCCGGGCCTTTCGCGTGCACATGCAGAGCTGGCTCGCTCTTGGCTACTCGCCGCACCATTGCCGCGACCTGGCTTCACGCCGGAGCGTCAGCTCCTTCTGCTCTTAGGCCGGGTCGCCGTGCGCGAGCCGCAAGGCTAGATTCTGTCCATGGCAAGAGTCATCCGCGCGCAGCAGCGAGAGGCGAGTATCGTTCGCGCCGAAGTCTACGAGGCAAAAGAGGAAGCCGCGCAGATCAGGGCACGCGCGCTGCGCGAGGCAGAGCAAGTGCGTGCGGCAGCGTTCCGCACTGGACACGCCGCAGGCCGAGCCGACGCGATGCTTGGGCTGGTGGATGTGGCTGCGGCGCGAGTCTTGGCCATCGACGCAGCCGAGCGCAGCGCGGTGCAGCTGTGCTTGCGCGTTGCCTCGCAGCTGGTCGGCGAAGCGCTGGAGGCCGATCCCACGCGCATCGCGAGCATAGTCGCGCCGCTGCTGGCTCGCTTGCGACGGGCACAGCGCGTCGTGCTGCACGTGCACCCGGCCGACGCTGCGCTGCTGCGCGAAGCGCTCGGCCAGCTTTGCAAGCACGTGGAGCTGGAAGGGCTGGTCGAGCTCCACGAAGAAGCCAGCATGCAGCGCGGTGACTGCGTCGCCGAATCCGACATCGGTGAGCTCGACGCGCGCATCGAAACCCAGATCGCAGAGCTCGCTCGCGCGCTCGAGGGAGAGACGCCGTGAGCGACGCCTCGCCCACATCCCGCCTGCACGTGTCCCGCAGCGTGCTCCTGTCCATCGTGCTCTTCATGATCACGTTCGTCTCCGCTACCTACGTCGGCGCGTTACAGAACGGCATCGATCCGCTGACCACCGGAGTGTGGCGAGCGGGCCTCTCCTATTCGGTGCCGCTCTTGTCGATTCTGCTCGCGCACGAGCTTGGCCACTACATCGCCGCGCGCATCCACCGCGTACCCGCCTCGCCACCCTTCTTCATCCCGATGCCGTTCTCGCCGCTCGGCACGATGGGCGCCGTGATCCTGATGCGGGGCCGCATCGCTCGCCGCAACGCACTCCTCGACATCGGCGCCGCTGGGCCGCTCGCGGGCATGGCGGTCGCGCTACCGGTGCTGATCTACGGCCTAGTGCAATCGAAGGTCGGCCCGCTGCCGCACGGCACCACGCATTCAC
>JADGRG010000454.1 GCA_017881145.1 Sandaracinaceae bacterium
CATTCTAGCTGCGCCCCCCAACGCTGCACGTCAGGTTCGCACGCACACATCGGACCGCGGCGCGGCGATGCGTGCCCCGACGCAGCGGTTTTCCAGCACGCCCAGGCCCACAATTTCACTGCGAATCAGATCGCCCGGCTTCAGGTATTGGCGTGGGGTGCGCACCGAGCCGACGCCGCTGGGCGTGCCGGTGAAGATCAGGTCGCCGGGCAGGAGCGTGCAATGCTGGGAGAGGTAGGCGACGAGCGTGGCCACGGGATAGATCATCTCGCGCGTGCTGCCGTTCTGCATGCGCGTGCCGTTTACGTCGCAATAGAGCGCGAGGTTCTGCGCGTCGACCGAGCTGGCGTCGACCAGTGCCGGGCCGATCGGACCGAAGTTCGGGGCCGACTTGGCGAGCGAGAACTGCGGCGGCACGTCTTTGAACTGCACGCGCCGGTCGGAGAGGTCTTGCCCGACGCAGTAGCCAGCCACGTGCGAGAGCGCTTGCGCTTCGCTCACGTGCTCGGCGCGCTTGCCGATCACGACCACCAGCTCGATCTCCCAGTCGACGTGTTCCGAGGCGAGCGGCACGCTGGCTCTGGCCCCGGCGAGGCAGCTGGGGAACTTGGTGAACACCATCGGCTCTTTGGGTTCTTGCAAGCCGGCTTCTTTTGCATGGTCGCGGTAGTTGAGGCCGATCGCGAAGACCTGGCTCGGTCGTGGCACGCACGGCCCAAGCAGCACAGGGTCGAGCATCGGGTCGCTCTCGGCTGGGCTCTGGGTGCGGGCCCAGGCGCAGAGCTCGTCCCAGCGCGCAATCGCTGCCATCGGGTCGGCGCCGAACTTGCCCCCCGAGCGCCGCTCGATATCCAAGATGCGTCCATCGCGCAGCAGCATGGCGCGGCCCTCGACGTTGCATAACTCGACAGGTGCGCGCGGCATGCTGGCTCCTTCGGGAAAGTCCCGCTCTGCCACATCCCGGCTTCGCTGGAAAGGGTAGAGCTGCCGCGAGCCGGCCGCAGCTGCGACAAATGACCGCAGGCCCGGCGCGGGTGACGAGCTAGCCCAGAGCTGCACTTCCGGGGCAAGCTAGGGCGCGTTGGGACGGTCTTGGCCGCGGAGCTTGCGCGGTAGACTAGGCCCAGCGCTCGAAAGGTTGCGCATGTCGAGGCGGTTCGTTCTCTGGTGCTTGGTCTGCTCTGGCCTCTTGGGCTGTGGGACGAGCGCGCTCGCACCTTCGCTGAGCACCGAGGCTTCCCTCGACGCGCTCGACGCGGGTCCTGGTTGCAGCGAGCATGCGTCGCTCGCGCTCACCGGGGTCACGTGTCCTGCCTGTCGGGAGTCGGTCGAGGCCAAGCTCCGCTCGATGACGGGCGTGGTCGCAGCGCGAGTCACGCTCGCGCCGCAAGCCGCCATGGTGCGCTATTGCAGCGCCGAGATCAGCGCGCAGCAGGTCGTCGACTCGGTCCGCGCGCTCGGCTACGGCGCTCGGCTCAATCAGTGAGTCAGCGCGCTACGGCCAGCGTGCTGCTCGGGGCGTTGTGCCTCGTGCTCTGCAGCGCAACCCAGAGCGCAGAAGCGCAAAGCTGCTGCGGCAAGCTCGATGTGCCTCTCGCTGGCACCGAACGCGCGGCCAATCGTCACGGTCAGCTGATCGTCGGGCTCGCCTATGAGCTTGGCTTTTCCGCGCATGGCTACGTCCAGGACGGCTACGGCATCGCTCGCGCGCAGACGCATACGGCCACACTGGACGCGAGCTATGGCGTCACCAGCTGGTTCACGCCCAGCCTCGCGCTGCCTTTGGCGTGGAAGCAGTACGACCCGTTCTACGTCGGCGGTGTGAGCGAGTCGCGCCACGTGTTCGGGCCGGGCGATGCGCTGGTGCTCGCCAAGCTCGCGTTCGTCGGGCAGCGCAGCTACGCGCCGGGTGAGCTGCGCATTTGGGCGGCGCCTGGCATCAAGCTGCCGACCGGCGCTTACCAGGATGGTGATGCGTTTGGTCGCTTGCCGCCCCCGGCGCAGCTCGGGTCGGGCTCATTCGATGCGGTGGGCGCCGTCTTCGCGTCCGTGGGCCTCCGGGGCGAGGCCTCGAAGACCTTGCTCTTGCTCAGCGCCGTCGGTCGGCTCACCACCGAGAATTCCGAGCACTATCGTTTCGGCTCCTCGGTCGAGACCACCGCTTATCTCAACTTCTCGCGTGTCTTGCCGCATCTCGCGCTGCGCATCGGCCCCTCACTGCGCGTGGGTGCTCGCGATACGCAGTCGGGCTTTGCGCTCCACAACACCGGCGGGCTGCGCACCTTTGCGAGCGCCGGCGCCGTCTACAGCTTCGAAGAGAACCTCTCGGTGACGCTGGATGCGCAAGTGCCCGTCTATTCGCACGTCAATGAACGCCAGCTCGAACCCGTGTGGAGCGCCAGCCTCGGAGTGATCGTCGCTTATCCTTGAGCGCGATTTCCCAGGTCGACCTGCAACGTATCGTTGGGTCACTCGTCGTGCTTGCAAACCGTCTCACCGCAGCCCAGCTGCAAGCGCACTCCAGTCCGCGCGTTCCAACGCTGGCAGGTAGAGCTCCGTCACTTCGCAGGTGAGGCGATGACAGATCTCTGGGACGAAGAAGTGCTCGCCGACGCGGATCACGTAGTTGAGCACGAAGAAGCGGTAGGCTTCTTTGAGGAAGAGCACTTCCCGCTCGGTGAGTGGGAAGACTCGGTGATATGCGGATAAGCAGCGCGCAAAGCGAGGCTCCAAGAGCGGGCCAGGCAAATAGCTGAAGGTCGTCTGGTCGCCTTCGGCTCGGACCACACGCGAAAGGAAGTAGAAGTCGAGCATGCGCGGCTCGATGCGGAACCAGTCGTAGTCCCAGCGACTAAAGAGCCGGAACCCAGCTTCGTCGTATTGCACCGAGAAGTTTCCGCGGTTCCAGTCGACTAGCACCGGGATGCGATGGAAGCGGTGGTAGCCCAGCGCTTCGGCGCGCTCCAGAAACGTGTCGCATTGGGCCTTGAGAAAGCGTGCCTGTGCGTGTGTGAGTCCGCGTTCGGCGCGAAAGGCGGGGGCGTCCAGGCGGTCGTAGAGGTCGGCGATGTCCGAGCCGAGCGTCTTCCAGGTGGGATCGAGTTGTTCGCGCAGGGCGTCGCAAGTCTTGTGGAAATGCGCGAGCTCCTCGGCGAGGTTTTCGATCTGCAGACAGCTCAGCACGCGCGGCATGATCCCGCGGCGAGCGACCTCGCCATAGAACACCACCCAGCTGTCTTCGTCTCGAAAGGTGAAGACCGAGCCGTCCTTCTCGAGCACCGGAGCCAAGAGGCTTGCGTAGCGGCTGCCCAGAAGCAGCTCGCACCAGCGTGCGATGCGCGCGTGATCCTGCCGAAAGTGAATGTAGGAGCCGTAACTCGACACCTTGGCAAAGACGCTGCCCGAGCGCGCTTTGCCTGCAACGAGGTCGAGCCGAAAGACTCGGTTGGTCGACACGCCGGGGCTGGTCTCTTCGCAGGATGCGACGCCTCGTGGGTCGCCGTACTCGGCCCAGGCTCGGACGACGACTTCGGGAAGCTCGGCTACCTCCATGCTGAGGCTGACGATCCCAAAGGCCGGGCCCAGGGTCAATTGCTCTGCACTTGCGCCGGTGCGAGGCTGCCGATTCCGGGTCGCCAGCTTGGTCGTTCCGGAACGCAGGAAGAGGGCGTGCAGAAGGCCCGATTCCGCGTCAGGATCGCCTCCCCCATGCCGGCTCCACCCAGCGAAGTCTCTCTCGATCTGGCGCTCGACGAGGCGGAAGACGAAGCGCACCTGCGTTGGCGGCTGGCGCAGGCGACCGGCATCGCCGCCGATGAGCTGCCACCCTTCGTCCTGCGCAAACGCTCGATCGACGCGCGCCGTGGCACGGTGCGCTTTCACTGCGTCTTCG
>JADGRG010000455.1 GCA_017881145.1 Sandaracinaceae bacterium
CGAGCATGATCTCGCTCCTGAAGGCCGACGGGACGCTTCTGCAGCGCGATTACATCGACTCGGGTTCAGCGAACGCAGGCCTGGTCACGGCCTTCTCCGGCGACATCATCCTGCCGACGCGCAGCGACGACCACGGCGTGCTCGTCATCGTCGATAGCTATGAATCCGACGTCATCACTCGGATTGATCTCGCTTCCGGAACGATTCTCGGCCAGCTGAAAGTCGAGCGGTCCACCGACCAGACGCACCAGAGTTACTCGTTGAATCCTCACGACTACGTCTACCTGGACGACGCCACCGCATGGGTTAGCCGTTACAACCCCAACCCGACCGTCGACGTCGGCGACCCCGATCGCGGTAGCGATCTGCTCCGCATCGACCCCACTCACTTCACGCGCAGCACTGAGCGCATCGATTTCTCCGCCTGGAACGGGCAAGCCGAGCGCAAGAGCTTGGATACCGGCAAGACTGAGCTCGTCGACGTCTACGCGCGGCCCTCGCAGATGGTGCGCGTCGGGGACTCGCTCGTGGTGGGGATCGATCGCTTGAGTGTTTCCTACGATGCAGCCGGCGAGAGCTTGGCGGCGCTGGCGGACCTGCAAACCAAAGCTGTGCAGGTGGTGAGCCTTCCCGGCCTCAAGAACTGCGGGGAGATTGCTCCAGTCCCGGACGATCCAACGCATGTGGCCGTGAGCTGCACTGGCTTCCTGGGCGTGGGCGGTACACCGCGAGACGCTGCCGGTCTTGCCATGCTCGTGATCGAGCACGGAGTTCTCGCTCTGGAGCGAGCCTGGCATGCGAGCGCCGATCCGAGCTCCGCTCTGACGAGCTTCTCGCTCTTGGCACTGAGCAACACGCAGGTCTTGGCGATGGCTGCAGGCGCGCCCGCGGTGCTCGATGGTTCTGGCAAGGTGCAAACGCCGGAGACGTACGACAAGCTCTATCGCATCGACCTTACAAGTGGTGAGCAGCAAGAGATCTTCGAGGCTCAGGGCAGCTATGTGCTGCTCGGTGCCGGCGCTTACGATCCGCGTACGGGCTTGCTGCTCTTTCCAGACGCAAGCGTGGACGCGCACTCTCGTCCTAGCGCGGGCGTGCGCCGTTTCATGCGCCAGCCGGATGGCACCTTCCTAGAGATCGGGATCACCCAGCTCGACGCGATCCTTCCAGCGCGGCAAGTGCGGCCCTTCTACTGACGCCCGCGCCTCCTCGCTTCAGCGAAAAGCGAAACGCCCCACGGACTGAACCGCAGGGCGTTTCGGTGTCGTGAAGCTGCAGACTACTTGGCGGCTTTCGGCGCGGGCGGCTCAGCCGGTTCCTTGACCTTGCGCTTGCCCTTCAAGGTCTTGTGCTCCGCCTCAGCCTGCTTGATCGCGTGGTGAACGCCAGCAGCGTGTTCCTTCAACACATTGCTGTCGGGCGCGGGCTTCTCGACTTCGGCCTTGAGCGCAGCGTGGTGCTGCATTGCGGTGGCATGATGCGCGTGGATCGCGTCGTGATGCGCCTTGAGCTTGGCATCGCCAGCGGTCGCCTGTTCAATCGCGGCGTGGTGGCGCTTGGCGGCTTCCAGGCTCTTGCCGATCTCCTCGACGTGCTCCTTGGCGACTTCCTTGTTGACCATCTTGTGCGTGGCCGCGTGATGGTGCAGCGCCTTCGCGTGCTCCATCGCGTTCGCGTGGTGGGCACTGAGCGCGTGGTGATGCTCCTCGCCACTCACTGCCTCTTTGGCCGCCTCTGCCTTGCTCTCCTTGGCCTCCTCGCCTTTGGCTGCCGCCTTTGGCTTCTCCGCCGCTCCCTGCGCAGCCGCAAGCCCCGTGATTCCAAGGCACAAGGACGATGCGAGTGCCCATTGGTAGATCTTCATGATGTCGTTCTCCTACGCTTTAAGTGTGACTGTTCGTGGGCGTCCCACTGATTCCCCAACAACGTCGCGGGAGCTTATAGGCCCCGAAGTGCACAGTGCCAAGTGTTCGCGCGAGTGTCGTGTTTGGCATCTCATGCAGCTGGCTTTCAAAGGGGCCGAATGCCTCGTTGTGGTTTGGCGCGACCTGCCGATAGTCGACAGAGAACAAGCGGGGATTATGAGTAGGTGGGGCGAAATATCCCATTGCAACGTTTCGGTGCCGTGCAGATTGGCGTGCTTCGAATCGACATAGTTCGAGAGCTGACATTGACGGTGGCAAGATCCCCTCTGGATCGTGTAATAGGTCCGTGCGACGCTGGCTCCTACCCACGACATAGAGGGGTGACTCAATGCAACGAGGGTCCGTTTGTGCAACGTTGATCATGGCGGCTGGTTTGCTCTCCAGCTGTGGGAGCTCTTCGAGCGCAGCGATCGTCACGCACGCCGACGGTGGGGCCGATGCGGGCGCAGCGGCCGCGGCTTGCAGGACACTCGCGCAAGCGCGGTGCCAGAAGCGCGACAGCTGCTCGCTCGGCTTTTACAACAAGACGACGTATCCGGACCTTGCGACTTGCCAGACGCGCGAGCAGGCCTCTTGCGAGCGATCGCTTTCCGCACCGAGCACGGGGACCTCAGCGCAGAAGAGCCTTGCGTGCGCGGCCGCCCTGCAGAGCGAGGGTTGCGATGCGATCCTCGCCGGCGTCACTCCGGACGTCTGCCTGCCGCCCGCCGGCGCGACAGCAGATGGCGCGCCATGCGCCTTCAGTGGCCAGTGCCAGACGGGTTACTGCAGCCTGCCGAAGAACGCGGCCTGCGGAACCTGTGCCAGCCAACCTGTCGTCGGCAACTCATGCGCTCTCTCGGGCTCCTGCGGTGCGACCCTGGTATGCGAATCCGTGTCCGAGACCTGCGTGGTCGCGCCCAAGCCCGGTGACGCTTGTGACAAGAACCACCCGTGTCAGCACGACTTGTCCTGCGTGGGAGCGACCCAGACAGTCCAGGGCCAGTGCGTCTTGCAGGCGAACGCGTTGGGCGCAGCCTGTGACGCCAAGCGCAAGACTCTGCCCGAGTGCGATCACTCCCTCGGCTTCTACTGTGACGGCAGTCCGGGCAAGTGCGCGGCGATCACCTTTGCCGCAAGCAACGGCGAGGCGTGCGGGACGCTCGCCAACGCTTCGGTCGTGGCGTGTCCGGGCAGCGCCACATGCGTCGTCCCCGCCGGCCAGACTGAAGGCAAGTGCGTCGCCGACGCAGCTGACGGCGGCGCCTGCGACACTGTGAACGGGCCCGCCTGTGCGCGCCCGGCCCGCTGCGTCGTGACGACGGGGGGCGGAACCGCAGGCACCTGCCGCGTGCTCGACGGCAGCTTTTGCAAGTAGCGTAGCCCTCCACCGCCGGACAACTTGCGCCAGATCAACCCGTCCTCGAACGCATATTGCGTTCAACGGGCAGATCCTGGAGATTCACATACGAGCGCGTATGTGAAAGCCAGTAGGCGATTCAGACCGCTGCGTATGTGAAAATCAGCAGCCGATTCAGGCGGGAGCGTAGCGTGAGCAACGAAAATTTCTCCTTCGCATCGAAGTTTGTGTCGGTCTGTGGTCATCGCATGCACTACGTGGACGAGGGGCGCGGCGAGACGCTGCTCTTTCTGCACGGCAACCCGACCTCCGGTTACCTCTACCGGCACATGATCGCGGCGTTCTCGGACAAGTTCCGTTGCATCGCGCCGGACCATCTGGGCTTTGGTCAATCCGACAAGCCAGAGCTGGCGGACTACTCGATGCGAGCGCATGCGATGCGCCTGGAAGCTTTCGTCCAAGAGCTCGGCCTGCACGACATCACGCTGGTGGTGCAGGACTGGGGTGGCGTGATCGGCTTGAGCTGGGCCGCCCGTCACAAGTCCTTGATCAAGCGCCTGGTCGTGCTGAATACCGCGGGCTTCATTCCGCAGACGCTCGCCGACTTCCGCGCACTTCGGCCTCTGCCTTGGGGCTTTCCGCTCCTGTGGTCGCTGCGCATCCCGGTGCTCGGCGAGCTCTTCGTGCAAGGTCTAAACGGTTTCGTGCGCTTCATGATCCCGCTCGGCATTTACCATCGCGAGCGCTTGACCAAGGATGTGATGCGCGGCTACCTCGATCCTTACCCGACATGGGCTTCGCGCCGCGCGCACCTCGCAAGCGTGCGCCAGGTGCCGATGACGCCGCGCGACTCCGCTTGGCAGCTGCTCGCCGAAACCGGTGCTGAGCTCACTGGTTGGCAGGTCCCCACGCAGATCATCTGGGGCATGCGCGATCCAGTCTTCGTGCCTTGGTTCGCCGACGAATTCGAGCGGCGTCTGCCCAACCATGCGCCGACGGTCCGCATCCCGGACGCCAGTCACTTCCTGCAGGACGACACACCCGGTCCGATCATCGAGACCATGCAGCGCTTTCTGCAGACCACCGCGCAGACTCAGGTCCTCGCCCAGGCCTGACGACACCGAGCGCGTGCGTTGCCGGGCTCACTTGGCGATCGTGGAATTCGTGACCTGCGGGTTGCCCTTCGCGAGCACGAAGATGCCGGGGTAGCCCTGGGTCTCGAAGCCGGCACTCGGGTTAGCCTGGAGCGTGGAGTCCTGGATCACCAGGCTCCCGCTCAGGTCGTTGCTGACGTAGAAGATGGCCCCGCCGCCTTCGTTGGCGGTGTTGTTGGTCATCTTCGTGCCGCAGAGCGTGAGCGTGTAGGTGTTGCCATCGTTGTAGATGGCGCCGCCGCTGCCGCCGCCCGGCGTGCCGGACTTGGCGGGGTTGGCGCCGTTGCCTATCGCTTTGTTGTAGCTGAAGAGCGAGTTGATGACGGTGTACGAAACCCCGATGCTGCTCAGGCCGCCTCCGTTCGAGCACACGTTGCCGAGCGCAGCGCTGCCGCCGAAGGTGCAGCCCACCACGTAGGCCGGCAGGCCTTGCGACTGGCTGAGCACACGGATCGCCGCGCCGCCGAGGTCAGGGCCGGTGCTGTCGCAGACGTTTCTGAAGAAACGCGAGCTCAGCACCTTGAACCGTCCACCGCGCACGAAGATCGCGCCGCCGCCACCGCCCTCAGTAGTGTCGCCCGTGGAGTTCCCATCGATGAAGGTCAGGTTCTGCACGGTGAGCTGAGGCGTGTCCTGGTTGTCGCAGTGCGGGCTCGTCCACTTCTGCGCCTGATCGCAGGTGTTCTGGTAGAGGATGCGGTGCTTGCCGCCGCCGCTCAGCGTGATCTTGTTAGCGCCATCGATGATGATCTTGGGGCCCTTGTCGTTGACGATCTTCGCTGTCTGGTCGAGCGTGATCGTCGCTGGCTGCGTGCCGCAATCGAAGGTAATGACGCCGCCCTTCGCGACCGCGGCAACGAAGGCCGCGGAGGTGCAACTCTCGGGCGTGCCCGTGCCGACCACGGTCGTGGGGTGAGAGCTGTCTTCCGCTTGTGCTTCGGCAGGCACCGTGCAGTGCCCGTCCGGGTTGCCAGCAGCCGGTCCATCGATTGGGTTTGCGGTTAGGCTGCCGCCTGTGCCAGCTGCAGCTTGTCCTGCTGTGCCGCCGCTACCAGCTGCAGCCTGACCTGAGGCACCTGTGCTGCCAGCGCGGCCCGTGCTCCCGCCGTTGCTGCTGGTGCCAGCGCTGCCGGTGCTGCTCGTGCTGCCTGCTGTGCCGATCGGGCTCGTGCTGCCAGCGCTGCCGAATCCCGCACTATTCTGGTTTGCATTGGGGCGTGTGCTGGAGCAGCCCAGCACCACGCAAACGCAGACCACAGAATTGAACGCCGCTAACCAATTGCATCCCCGCATCGCCGCACCTCTTGTGAGCCAGCATAGCCCGGAACGCAGGCTTCTTCGACTGGTGCGCCACGACTGGTGCGCCACGCAGATCCCGAGGGGCTGCATGGGAGGCCCTGCGCGTCACACCGGTCGTTCTCGGTGTGGTTTGGTATGGAGGTTGACGGCACTCTGGCGGTGCCTATCTGCGACTCATCGCAGGGTGAACCGTCGCCTCCGTAACAAGTGCTGGACTTCATCCCGAACCAGTCGTATTAGCGCGCCGAGCTCAGGCGTGGCTAGCGCGAATGCGCAATGCGGCAGACTCCTGGACTCATGCTTTCTCGAGCGAGGCTTCAATATGATCTACAGAGCGAGTGCTTTAGGTTCGGCTGCAGCACGTGTGTCGTTGCACTTGCATCGGCCGCTTCGGGCAACACGGGCCGTGGCGCTGATCGCGCTGGGTGTCGTGTGTGGCAGCGCAGAGCTCGCGGCGGCGCAGGGCAGCCCGGGTAAGCCGCCGCCCGATGCAGCCGTGCTGGTCGCGGCGCCAAAAGTTCCGGTTGAAGTCCCAAAGATCGAACATCCCGAAGACGGCACGACCGCATCTCTCGCTGCAGGTGGACAGTCGGCCAGCGGCAACTCGCGCATGGTCGCGGGCACCCTCAACAGCGCGGCCGAAACGCGCTGGCACAACAACGGGATCGGTGGCTCGTTGGTAGGCAACTACGGTCGGAGCGCGCCGCCAGGTTCGAAGCTCATGACCACCGCAGAGAACCTCCAAGGTCGAGCGCGCTACGACCGTTACCTGATTGAACAGTTCTCGGTGTTCCTCTTGAACACCGGTCGCTATGACCGGTTTCAGGGCCTCGCGTTCCGCTACAACCTGGACCCAGGTTTCAAGTATCTCTTCATCAACGAAGCAGAAACCACGCTCTGGCTTGAAGCCGGTTACGACCTCCAGCACGACGTGCGCTTGGACAGTGCGCGCGCGCAGGTCGGCTCGACAGTGCTGCTCGACAAGACGGCGACCGACCACGCTGGTCGTGCCTACGCCGGTGTGAAGCACGCCTTCAACACCTCGGTCGCGTTGTCATCCGGTGTCGAGCTCCTACAAAGCTTGGTCCACGCCGATCACACGCGCTTCAACTTCGACGCTCTGCTCACGGCTACGGTCGGCAAGGGCTTCTCGTTCGGGTTTGGCTTCGGCGCGCGCTACGACGCTGCGCCATTGGCCGGCAAGCGTGACCTGGACACGACGACCACGGTCTCGGTGATCTACTCCTACTCGAGCGCAGCCGAAGAAGCCGCGGCGGCCGAGGATGCTAAGGATGCTAAGGATGCTGAGGCAGCCAAGACAGCAGCAGCCGAGAAGGATGCAGCCGCAGCAGCGAGCACGCCTGCTGCCGGCACGCCTGCTCCCGAGGAGGCTGAGCCAGCGACGACGGACGCAGCCCCGGAAACCGCCGAACCTACGCCCGCAGATGCGGCACCCGTCGTGACACCGCCAACCCTCTGAGGCTCCCCATGTCCTTCCTCGGCGATTTTCAGAAGTTCGCTTTCAAAGGCAACGTGGTCGACCTCGCGGTCGGTGTCGTGATCGGCGGCGCCTTCGGCAAGATCGTGTCCGCGCTGGTGGCGGACGCGATCATGCCGCTGGTCGCGTTGGTCATGCCCAGCGGCGACTGGCGCGCCAGCGGGATTCTCCTGCGAGCCGCGACCGACCCCAAAGACAACGTGATGCTGAAGTACGGCGACCTGCTCGGAGCCGTCGTCGACTTCTTGATCGTTGCGCTGGTGCTCTTCGTCCTGGTTTCGCGCGTGGTCAAAGCCGCCGAGAACCGGCTGCTGAAATCCAAGCCACCCGAAGCGCCCACCACGAAGGAATGCGGCTTCTGCTTGGAGAAGATCCCGTTGAAGGCCACCAAGTGCCGAGCCTGCACTTCGGCGGTCGCGTGAGCAGCTGACAACGACGATTGCAGCATGGGCGCCGAGCGGGCCGTCGCCGGTTAGGAGCCCGAGTTGTCCCAGCGCAGCCAACCAGCGCCCATCGGCTGGTCCGCCCAACACGTTGGCTCGCATCACGATATGCTGCCGACCCTGTGGGGGAGCCTGTCGCCAGCAACTTCGCTTTCCTGGCCAAGCACGACCGGCGTCTGGTCTTGCTCGGCGAGCTTGCGGAGCGTGTCTATCACCAGGACCCGGTAGCAACCCTCTCGCACCTGAGGCGCCTCGGCGAGGCCCTCGCTCAGGCGGCGGCGGCCCATGTCGGTGTCACCGGTGATCCGCGAGAGGATCAGCTCGATCGTCTGCGGCGGCTGCGTGACTCAGGTGTGCTCACGCCCGACACCGCCGAGCTGTTCCATGCGCTGCGCAGAGCCGGCAACGCTGCGGTGCACGAGGGCGCTGGCGATGCCGGTAGCGCCCTCCACGCGCTCAAGCTTGGGCGCACGCTGGCAATCTGGTTCCATCAGAGCTTCGGGCGTGACCTGTGCTTCAAGCCAGGGCCGTTCGTACCACCGCGGCCACCGGAGGACGTGAGCCGTGCGCTGCAGGAGCAGCTGAGCCTCCTCAAAGTCCGTCTGGCGTCTTCCGAGCAGGCAGGGGACGCAGCACGCCTGGCTGCCGAGGAAGCCCGTAGGGCGGCGCTGAGCGCCTCTGAACGGCTGGCGGAAGACAGGGCCGAGCGTGCTGCTCTCGAAGCACTGCTAACCGAGGCAGCCGAGCGCGAGTCCGCCATGGTGGAACGCCTCAAACAGCTGCAGCTGGCGGCGATGCAGGCGCCCGCTGCGGAACTGCGTGCGGTGGTGGCGTGCGCGGAGGCAGCGGGCAACCAGCTCGATCTCGATGAGGCAGACACACGTGCACTGATTGACGATCAGCTGCGCAGCGTCGGTTGGGAAGCCAACACCGAAGAACTGCGATGGAGCACCGGCACTCGGCCGCAAAAGGGTAAGAACCTCGCGATCGCAGAATGGCCAACGGATAACGGTCCTGCCGACTATGTGCTCTTCGTCGGGCTCGAAGCTGTCGGTGTTGTCGAAGCCAAGCGCAAGGCCAAGGACGTGGCCGCGACTGTCGAACAGAGCAAGCGCTACAGCCGCGGCTATGCTTCGAAAGCCGGCGAGGTGCCCTCGGGCAGTCCATGGGGCGAGTTCCGCGTGCCCTTCTTGTTTGCCACGAATGGTCGGCCCTATCTCAAGCAGATCGCGAGCAAGTCTGGCATCTGGTTCCTCGATGCTCGCCGCAAAGATAATCACCCGCACGCACTCGACGGTTGGTACAGCCCCGAAGGGTTGAAGCAGCTTCTGCGTGTGGATATCGAGGCGGCGCACGCGCAGCTCGACCGCGAGCCCACAGAATATCTGGGCTTGCGCGACTACCAGCTGCGCGCGATCCGCGAGGCCGAGCAGGCGATCGGGCGTGGCCAGACCGAGATTCTGCTGGCGATGGCCACAGGCACCGGCAAGACGCGCACCTGCATCGGCCTCTGCTACCGGCTTATCAAGACCAAGCGCTTCCGGCGCATCTTGTTCCTCGTCGATCGCTCGGCGCTCGGCGTGCAGGCCATCAACGCGTTCAAGGACGCGCGCCTCGAAAACCTGCGCACCTTCGCCGAGGCCTACGACCTCAAGGAGCTGGCGGACATCACGCCGGATTCAGATACGAGGCTCCAGGTCGCAACCGTGCAGGGCATGGTGATGCGCATCTTGTTCAGCGAGGATGCGCCGCCACCGGTCGATCACTACGACTGCATCATCGTCGATGAGTGCCACCGGGGTTATCTGCTCGATCGCGAGATGAGTGATCGCGAGCAAGCTTTCCGAGACGAGGCCGACTACATCAGCAAGTACCGGCGCGTCTTGGAGCACTTCGACGCGGTGAAAATTGGTCTCACCGCGACGCCCGCGCTGCACACGACCCAGATCTTCGGCCCGCCGGTGTATGAGTACGGCTATCGAGAAGCGGTGATCGATGGCTACCTCATCGACCACGAACCACCGACGCGCCTCACCACGAAGCTCGCTGCCGACGGCATCCACTGGAAGGTCGGCGAGCAGATCGAGACGTACCATCCGACGACAGGCGCAGTGCAGCTCTCGCTCCTGCCGGACGATGTCGATGTGGACGTGGAGCTCTTCAACAAGCGCGTCGTCACCGAGAGCTTCAACCGGGTCATCTGCGCGTACCTCGCCAAGCACATCGATCCGGCGCTCGACGGCAAGACTCTGATCTTCTGCGCAACCGATAGGCACGCGGACACCGTTGTGGATCTGCTCAAGAAGGCGTTCGCCGCGCAGTGGGGCGGCGTCGATGACGACGCTGTGCTCAAGATCACTGGCACCAGCGACAAGCCGCTTGAGCTGCTTCGTCGATACAAGAACGAGCGCATGCCGAACGTGGCAGTGACGGTGGACCTGCTCACCACCGGCGTGGACGTGCCGAAGATCTGCAATATCGTGTTCCTGCGTCGCGTGCGCAGCCGCATCCTCTACGAGCAGATGCTCGGCCGTGCGACGCGACGCTGCGACGAGATCGGTAAAGAGGTCTTTCGTATCTTCGACGCTGTCGATCTCTACTCTGCCTTGCAGCCGTTCAGCTCGATGAAGCCTATCGTCCCGAACGCTAAGATCGGCTTTGGGCAGCTGATCGATGAGCTGGGCAAGGTGAAGTCCGAGTCTGATAAGTCCGAGGTGATCGACGAGTTTGTGGCGAAGCTGCAGCGCAAGAAGCGCAAGCTCAAGCCGAGCGCGCTAGAGCACTTCGAGGCGGCCGCGGGCATCAGCCCGGATGAGCTGATACGGCTCTTGCGCGCGGAGGGGCCGAGCATCGCGCAGAAGTGGTTTATCGAGCATGCCGCAGTGGCGGAGGTGCTCGATGGGGCGCAGGGCGAAGGCGGGCAGCCGCTGCTCATCTCGCATCACGAAGATGAGCTGCGCACGGTGAAGACGGGCTTCGATAGCGAGCCTCCCGGCGACTACCTCGAAGGCTTCCGCAAGTACGTCAACGAGCGCATCAACCAGCTGCCGGCACTGATGGTCGTGACGCAGCGGCCGCGTGAGCTGACACGCGCGCAGCTCAAGGAGCTGAAGCTCGCTCTCGATCAGGCCGGATATTCCGAGACACGCCTGCGCTCTGCGTGGCGGGCGCAGACCAACGAAGACATCGCCGCGTCGATCATCGGCTACATCCGGCAGGCTGCGCTCGGTGACGCGCTCAAGCCCTACGACGAGCGCGTGCGGGGCGCCATGAAGAAGCTGCTCGCATCGCAGCCGTGGACACCGCCGCAGCGCAAGTGGCTAGAGCGCATCGGCAAGCAGCTCACGCAGGAAACGATCGTCGATCACGAGGCCGTCGATAGTGGGCAGTTTGCAGCCGAGGGCGGCTTTCAGCGCCTCAACAAGGTCTTCGACGGCAAGCTCGACAAGATCCTTGGTGACTTGAACGAAGCGATTTGGGAGAAGGGCGCGTGATGCGCAAAGGCACCTCAAAGAAGCCAGCTTCTCGAAAGCCAACGATCGCGGATCGCGGCTACGAGGCCACGCTGCGGGAAGTCGTGGATCTTGTGGAGTCCGCGCGGCGGCTGTCGGCGCGGGCTGTCAACACGGTCATGACCAGGACCTATTGGCTGATCGGTCAGCGCATCGTCGATGACGAGCAGCATGGCCGCACCCGTGCTGGATATGGCGAGGTCGTCATTGAGCGCTTGGCGGCAGACTTGTCCGAGCGCTTCGGACGAGGGTTCTCCATGCGCAACCTCGACCAGATGCGCAAGTTCTTCCTTTGGTGGCCAATTCCGCAGACAGCGTCTGCGCTTTCTGCCGGCGAAAGGGTGGGAGGCAGCGCCGAGCCAATTCCGCAGACACTGTCTGCGGAATCACGGACGCCACCGTTGCCGCTGCCTTGGTCGCACTACGTTCGCCTGCTCGCCGTATCGAGCGCCGAGGCGCGGGCGTTCTACGAAACTGAGGCACTGCGCGTCAGCAGCTCGAAGCACGCCACAAGAAGTGAGCAAGTAGTTCCATGACCACCACCCACGATATCGTCCAGAAGCTCTGGAACCTCTGCGACGTGCTGCGTGATGACGGCATCACTTATCACCAGTACGTGACAGAGCTGACTTGGCTGCTCTTCTTGAAGATGGCCAAGGAGACGGATCAGAACAACCGGCGTTGGCAGTTGCCGGCGGACTATCGGTGGGATGATCTGCTGGCGACCGAGGGCAACGAGCAGCTCAAGTTCTACCGGGAGCTGCTCTTGCACCTGGGCACCGAGGCGTCGCCGCGCATCCAGGCGATCTATGCGGATGCTTCGACGGCGATCAAGGTGCCGCGGCACTTGAAGAAGCTGGTCGATTCGATCGATGCGCTCGACTGGTACTCGGCGAAGACCGAGGGGCTCGGTGATCTCTACGAGGGCTTGCTCGAAAAGAACGCGAGCGAGAAGAAGTCGGGTGCGGGACAATACTTCACGCCGCGGCCGCTCATCGACTGCATCGTGAGCTGCGTGCAGCCAAAGCCGGGCGAGCTGGTGC
>JADGRG010000456.1 GCA_017881145.1 Sandaracinaceae bacterium
AGCGACGACCCCTTCGCGCGCGAGCTCTTCGAGTCGCGCATCGAATTCCGGCACTGGTTCTTCTACGTGCGCGGACTGCTCTACGTCGAGCACGGTCACCAATACGACGCCACCTGCGCCTACCAGAACTGGCTGGCGCCGCGCTCGCCTCGCGATCCCAAGCGCATCAGCTATTCGTTCTCCGACATCCTGGTGCGCTACGTGGTGCGTCCGACGCGCGATCTCTCGACCGACGGTCACGAGAACAACTCCATCTTCGACTACTTGCGGATGGCATTCTCCATGGGCCTACACGGCTGCGCGATGCTCGGCTATCGCTTCTTCAGCGCCGTGGGACGCATGGTTTCGGCCTGGCGCGACCAAGTCAGCGAGCACACTGCGCAGATCCGCGGCGAGCACGAGGGCCGCATGCAGCAGATCGCTGCGCGTTGGCGCCTGAGCATCGAGAGCCTGCGTGCGCTCTCCCAACTCTGGGCAATCCCGGTCACCAGCCGCCTGACGTCGATCTTCCGCACCGTGTTTCTGGATGGACTCGCGGCGGCGTTCATCTCCGGCTCGGTGATCACGGCGCTCGGTGCGTTTCACGTCGTGCCCTGGGCCTGGCTTCCGCTGATCACGGCCGCTGTCATGCTCAGCCTCTTCGTCTACATGAAGAGCTGCCGCGTCATCGAGCCGCATGCCGCGCTGCGACGTGGCGCCAAGCAGGTCGCCGAGCTGATGCCCGCCCGCTACGTCGTGATGGGCCACAGCCACAAGCCGGTCATGGAACCGCTCGGCAAGAACAGCACCTATATCAACCTGGGCAACTGGACCGCCGACCTCGCGGACGACCACGCGCCGCCCGCGCCCTGCACGCACCTGGTCATCCGCCACGGTGCAGACGGTAAGCCGGAGGCGACTTTCTGCACCTGGGACAACGTTCGACTGGCTCGCGTGGTCACGAGCGACGCACCCGCCACTGCACCCGCCAAAGCCCCGCAAGACGCAAGGACCACGGCCGAACGCGGCATCCTCGCGGCGGGCACACAGATCGTGTTGCCACCCTCTGGCTAGGCCCGCGAAGCAGGCTCGTGGCGCTGCGAATTCGTCTGGATTTCCAGGGAGATCGGCGTGCGTTGAGGGTTGCTTCCGGAGGTATGAGAAGGTACGCTGCCAGCTCGCTCGAAGCCTCCCACCAAAGAGGCTGGGGTTTCACGGGAGCGCTTCTGGGAAGCGGCGATTTCGCCACTAGCATCGTGCAGCGGGGCATCCCCGCGGCCGACTTCTTCTTCTGATTTCCAAGGGCATCTAGCCCTCACCACGGGTGTCTTTTCGAGCATGGCGGCTGAGTATGGAGAGGGTTCCATCCAGGTCCTCGAGGGCCTGGAGGCAGTGCGCAAGCGCCCCGGCATGTACATCGGGGATGTGCACGATGGGAGCGGCTTGCACCATCTGGTATGGGAGGTCGTCGACAACGGCGTCGATGAGCACCTGGCTGGCCACTGCCACAACATCCGCATCACGGTGCTGAGCGACGGCGGGGTCCTGGTCGAGGACGACGGCCGCGGCATTCCGGTGGGCATCATGCCGGACCGCGGCGTCAGTGCGGCCGAGGTCGTGATGACCGTGCTGCACGCGGGCGGCAAGTTCGACAACGACAGCTACAAGGTGTCGGCCGGTCTGCACGGCGTGGGCGTGAGCGCGGTCAACGCGGTGAGCGAGCAACTCAAGCTCGAAATCCACCGCGAAGGCCAGGTCTGGCAGCAAGAGTATTGCCGTGGCCGGCCGCTCAAGAATATCGCCGCCACCGGCCCGACCGACCGCACCGGGACCAAGCTCTACTTCCGCCCCGACCGCGAGATCTTCACCAACCCGGAGTTCTCGTTCGACATCCTCAACACGCGCCTGCGCGAGATCGCGTTCTTGAACGCGGGTCTGTCGGTGGTGTTCGAGGATCAACGCATCGGCCGCACCGAGCGCTACAAGTTCGAAAACGGCATCCGCGAATTCATCGCGCTCTTGAACAAGGGCAAGGCGCCGCTGCATCCGGACGTGATCTATCTGCGCGACACGCGCGACACCGTCGAAGTCGAGCTGGCGCTGCAGTGGAACGACTCTTACGTCGAGCAGGTCTTCTGTTACACGAACAACGTTCACAACAAAGACGGCGGCACGCACCTGACCGGTCTGCGCGCGGCGTTGACCAAGACTGTCAACAACTACGGCACCAGCGCCGGCATTCTGAAAGACCTCAAGGTCGGCCTCTCCGGCGAGGACGTCCGCGAAGGGCTGACCGCCGTGCTCTCGCTCAAGCACCCGGATCCCAGCTTCGACTCGCAGACCAAGAGCAAGCTGGTGTCGAGCGAGGTCAAGGGCATCGTCGAGACAGTGGTGGCCGAGAAGCTCGGCCAATACCTCGAAGAAAACCCGGACAACGCGCGCCAGATCACCGACAAGGCCGTGCTTTCGGCGCGTGCACGAGATGCTGCGCGCAAGGCCCGCGAGATGGTGCAGCGCAAAGGCGCGCTCGACATCTCATCCTTGCCCGGCAAGCTGGCGGACTGTCAGGAAAAGGATCCGGCGCTCTCCGAGATCTACATCGTCGAGGGTGACAGCGCTGGCGGCAGCGCCAAGATGGGCCGTGATCGCAAGAGCCAGGCGATCCTGCCTCTGCGCGGCAAGATCTTGAACGTAGAGCGTGCGCGCCTGGAAAAGATGCTGGGCAGTGAGCAGATCGGCACGCTGATCATGGCGCTCGGCTGCGGCGTGGATGGCGGCGGCAACTTCGAGATCGACAAGCTGCGCTACCACCGCGTCATCATCATGACTGACGCTGACGTGGACGGTTCGCATATCCGCACCCTGCTCTTGACCTTCTTCTACCGGCAGATGGCCGAGTTGGTGCGGCGCGGTTACCTCTACATTGCACAGCCGCCGCTCTACAAGGTGAAGCGTGGCAAGCGCGAGCTCTTCCTCAAGGACGACAGCTACCTTGCGAAGTTCCTGCTCGACGCCGGCACCGATGGCCTTTCGGTGGGCACGCGCGACGGAGCGGTCACTCTCAGTGGCCAGCCGCTACGCAACCTGATGGATGAGCTGCTGCGCTTCCGCGAGCTCTTGGAGCGCCTGCGGCGCTTCGCTGATCCGGCCGTGGTGCAGGTCGTGGTGCGCGAGACGCGCCTGGATGTAGACGCGCTGCACGATGAAGCGAAGGTGGCCGACGCTGCGCAGAAGCTGGAGACCACGCTGCGCCGCAGCAACCAGGACATGACGTTCATCGTGACCGTCAAGGACGACGCCGAGCACGGCTGCAAGAAGATCGAAGTCGAGACGCGCGCAGGCGTGGCCAGCCGCACCTCGGTGGTCGATCACGCGCTGCTCAGCACGCTCGACTGGCGGAGACTGCGCGACCTGCAGAACGCCATCGAAGCGCTGGGCACGCCGCCCTTCCTGGTGAGCGAAGGCAAGGACGAGCAGGCAGCCGAGCTCGGCAGCGTGGACTTGCTCTGGGACTTCATCGACGCCCGCGCCCGCAAAGGCCTGCAGCTGCAGCGTTACAAGGGCCTCGGCGAGATGAACGCGGACACGCTCTGGGAAACCACCATGAACCCGGAGACCCGGGTGCTGCTGCAGGTGCGCATCGACGACGCCATGAAAGCCGAAGAGATGTTCAGCATCCTGATGGGCGATCAGGTCGAGCCACGCCGCGAGTTCATCGAGCAAAACGCGATGAACGTGCGCAACCTGGATATATAGAACTGGGGCTCAGCGCGCTTCGATCACGCGTGCGCAGAGCGCTGTGAGCAGGCGATCGTGGATGCCGCCGAACTCGCCGTTGGACATGGCGACGATGGTGTCGCCGGGTTCGGCGATCGCTGCGACGTGCTCCACGATGGCCGCCACGTTGCCCGGGACAAGAGCCTGCTTGCCGTGCGCGCGCAACTCCGCTGCGACAGCCGCCAGGTCGAGGCGCTCGTCTTCGGGAATCTCGGCGCGACCGACCGGCGCTAGCACCGTGATGTCGGCGGGCAGGAAGGCCTGTGCGTAGCTGGCTTGATGGACACGGCGCGAAGCTGTCGCGCTGCGCGGCTCGAAGATGGCGATCAACCGGCCTTCGGGGTGGCGATTACGCAGACCTCGAAGCGTTTCGAGCACGGCCGTGGGGTGATGAGCGAAGTCGTCGTAGACCCGCACGCCCCCGGCGGTGCCGCGCAGCTCTTGGCGGCGCTTGACGCCAGCGAAGCTGACCAGCGCTCGTCCCAGCAACGGCATGGGCACCGCAGCAGCCTCTACGCCGAGCGCGATCGCCGCCACGGCGTTCTTCAGGTTGTGGCTGCCAGAGAGCGGCGTCATCCAGCGACCGCAGCTGCTTCCACCCACGAAGAGATCGAAGGGCAAGAGCTCGCCACTCGCCCGCACTTCGGCTGCCAGCCAAGTCGGCGTGACCTCCCCGGTGTCCTCGCCGTCCAACGCGTAGTAGCTGACCCTGCAACGCGCGCGTGCAGCCACCGCACGCACCTCGGGATCGGCCGCATTGGCGATCAAGAGGCCGTGCTCGGGAATGCGCGAAACGAAACCGTGAAACGCGTTTCGGTAGCTCTGCATGTCGGGATAGATGTCGGCGTGGTCGTGTTCGATGGCCTGCAAGATCGCGACCTCGGGGGCGTAGTGCCAGAACTTCGGCGTCTTCTCGAAGAAGGCGCTGTCGTATTCATCGCCTTCCACGACGAAAGGCGAACCCGGCGGCGCGAAGCGAAAGCTCTCGTCGAAGCCGAGCGGAATGCCTCCGATCAGAAAGCCCGGTGAGAGGCCCGCAGCATGCAGGAGATGCGCGACGAGACTGGTGGTCGTGGTCTTGCCGTGCGTGCCGGCGACGACGAACGAGCGGCACCCCTGCAAGCACTGATCATGCAGCGCCTTGGGAAACGACGTGTAGGGGATGCCGGTGTCGATCGCGGCGCGCGCTTCCGGGTTGGTCGAGCGACACACGTTGCCCACCACCACCAGATCTGGTCGCGGCGAAAGATGCGCCGGATCGTAGCCTTGCAGCTTCTCGATGCCCCAACGCTCGAGTGCGTCGCCCATCGGCGGATAGAACCCAGTGTCGCTGCCGGTGTCACGGTGACCAGCCTTCTTGAGCAGTCCAGCGAGCGAACCCATGCCCGTGCCCGAGACGCCGATCAGGTGGATATGCATGAAAGCTTTGCCTCGTTTCCGCGGGAGTGCCGATCACATTGCCATACAGCGGCACGCGTAGCGCCGGCAATTGCCACCACGCAAGCGCAGCACGCTGGTTGACAGCCGCGCACGCGGCACCATACTGAAGTCTCAGGCCCGTGCCATGGCGAGCAAAGAACGAAACCAGCCAAGCTTGATCGAACGTCTCAAGGACAAGCTGCGAGACCTGGGCGATGAGGTCTCCGGCATGCTGGAAGGCTTGCTCTACCCAACGCCGGCCCCCGTTCCAGTGCGCGTGCGGCGGTAATTACATACCACCAAAGCAGCCTGCGGCGCTTTGGTGAAGGTTCTCACATACCACCAAAGCAGCCTGCGGCGCTTTGGTGAAGGTTCTCACATACCACCAAAAGCAGCCTGCGGCTCTTTGGCTAGTTAGAACGCTAGAACGCTTTGCGTTCTGCCTTACGCGTGTAACGCATGCGTAGGTCGAAGAGCACCTGATGCAAGAGGCGCTCTTCCTCACCGCTCAGGTTGCCACGGGTCTTGTCTTCGAGCAGTCCGAGGATGTCGATGGTCTGCCGCGCCATCGAGAGATCGACTCGCTCCGAGGCACGACTACCGGGAGCCTCGCCCAGGTGGATCAGCGCCGAAGCGTTGAGCGAGAGCACGAAAATGTCGAAGCTCATCGGCTGGATGTCGTCGGCCTCGGCATTGGCTTCTTCCTCCGAGCGCAGCTTGGCGTCGTCTTCACTTTCCGGACTCCTCATGGTCGCCTCCCTCGGTTGCCACCTTCATGCTCTTAGCTCGCGCGCATGCTCCTAGCTCGCGCGCCGGCAGCCAGCGCAGCGTTCCGGATGCGCTCTACTCTATGCTGTCTCGCGCTGAAGTCGTGCGCGCTGGTTCATGCGATGCATCGCGGTTCTGCACCCTGTCGCTGAGATCCGGAAGCTCGTCGAGATGCTTCTGATAGAGCTTCTTGTCGAGCCGACCGGCCTTGAACACGCGTGCGACGATGCGTTTGTCGAGTTGGTTTTCTTTGATGTTAGCCATGACAGCGCCTCCGCCTGCGAATATTGAGAATCGGCGCGCTTCTGTCAACGCTGCTACCGGATCACGCAGGATCTAGAAAAGGCCGATCGAGAAGTGCAGCGTACCGAAAGGCTCACCGAGACCGCGACGGCGCGCCAAAATGATTCCGTAGTCGACGGCGATCGGTCCGACCGGTGTCGCCAGACGCAAGCCTGCGCCTGCAGTTGGACGCAAGAGAAACGGATTGAGGTGCACAGGATCGGCCCAGAGATTGCCGAGGTCCATGAAGAGGCCACAACCTAGCTGTCCGTAGACGGGGAAACGCAGCTCGCCCTTGACCAGCATGAACGCATCACCACTGCGCACGATGCTGTTGGGTGAGAGCTTCGGGTCGGTGATGATCTTGTCGGCGATGTCCTGCGGCACCATTTCGTCCTGCAGGTAGCCGCGCATGGAGTCCACGCCGCCCAAGAAGAACGCGCGGTCTGGATAAGTCTTGGAATCCTGGGTCAAGTGCGCGATGCGTCCGATGCGAGCTTGCCCTGCGAGCACGACCGAGCGACCGAGCGGCACGTAGCCGCTGGCGGTGACCTGCAGCTTGAGGAAGCGCGAGACGAACTGGGTGGTGCCGCTGGACGTCATGATGGCCTGGCTGGAGAGGGTGCTCGCCAGCTCGGAGGACGCAGAGGTGAAGTAGCCCTTGGTTGGCAAGAAGGGGCTGTCGCGCTGGTCGTAGGCCACCGTGGTGCGCACCGCGACTAGCGTGGTGTTGCCCTCGGGGACACGCAGCAGACGCCGCAGGCGCGGATCCGTGACCGTCGCCAGATACTGGTTGAGCGCTTCGCTGACGAAGAGATCGACATTGTTGTTTTCGAGATCGGCCGCTTCGGTGAGCGTGACGCGGCGCCACGGTGACTCGCTGAAGGTCAGCGTTCCGCCGTTCTTGTCGAGGCCGAAGTCGCGCTCGTTGTGACGCACGTGGACCAGATCGATCGCGGTGCGCGTGGCACCCAGGCCGGGGATGCGTGGGATCACCGCGCCCAACGAGATGTTGCGCTCCAGGCGGTCTTGGAGCGAGAGCGCGTCGAAGCGCCGCTGCAGCTCCGGGCTGACGAAGAAGAGTTGATACGCAAGCTGCAGGCGCAGCCGCAGACTCACCGCGCGGTCGAAGAGATTGCGGTAACCGTATTCGAAGCCCGCGCGGATGCCCTGCCCGGTGCTCACCCCGGCGCTGAAATCGAGGAACTGGTTGCGTCGCTCGCTCACCGTGATGAGCAGTGCCTTGGCTCGTGCGGGCAGATCGGGATCCTGCAGACCGACTGACACGCCGGTGAATACTCCCAGCGACTGCAGAGCAACTTCGCTCTTGCGCGCCTTGCTCGGCTGGTAGAGATCACCGGGCCCGAGCTGGAGCAGGCTGCGAATGAACGATGGGCTGGTGCGCTCGGACCCACGCACGATGATCTCGCTGACTCGCACGGCGAAGCGTTCGGAGATCTGAAACGTGACCTCGGCCCGCGTTCGATCGCGCGAGAAGCGCACGCTCGGGTCGATCTTCACGAACATGTGTCCACGCTCGAAGTAGAGGTCCTGCATGCGCAGACGCGCTTCTTCGAGGCGCAGATACGAAAACGGCGCGCGCCGCGACAGGCCCGAGGCAACCAAGAGCTCGCGCTCACCGACCAGTTGGTGGCCGGTGAGCACCACGTCGTAGAGGCGCGTGCGCGGACCTTCGACGATGGGAATGTTCACCGTCGCGCGACTCTCGCCGACACGTTCGAGCAGAGCAGGACCGACCGAGACCGAGAGAAAACCGTCGGCCTGGTAGAGCTCGGTGATGTGCTTGATGGCCTCTTTGTAGGTCGGATCGTAGTAGGTAGCCGCGGGCTCTTGGGCCATGGGCTTGGGAACTTGTCGACCTTCGTCATCCGGACCCGTGGTGACTGTGTCGGCGACCTCGGAGTCGACGGTCTTCACCAACCCTGCGTTGGGCAGGTCATCCTCCAGATACGAAATGACCTGGTCATGCAGGAAATCACGAGGAAAATACTGCGCGCCGGTGAAGCCGACGTCGACCACCTCGAGCTGCCGGCCGGGCACGATGCGCACGCGCAGCACCGCAGTGCGTGGCTTCTGACCCGAGAGGCGCGCGACCGAAACCTGCGCGTCGAGAAAACCGTGACGCGCGTAGCGATCCTTGATGCGCCCGGGCAAGCTCTCCAGCGTCAAGGCAGTCAGCCGCTCACCTTGGAGCGCGAGCGCATCCACGACGGTGCGCGGCAAGAGCGGCGAAGCGCCTCGCACGTCGAGCAGATAGCGCGGACCGACGTGCGCCGGAACCGTGACCGTGGCGCGCTCGCCGTCGATGGCCAGGATCGGAGCGGAAAGGCTAGCCTCGAAGTAGCCGTGCGCGCGCAAAAACGCTTCACCTCGGAGCGTGCTCTCCGACAGCACGCGGCGATCCAAGAGATCACCGGTGGAAACGTTCATGGCTCCGAGCACGCCGCCGGTGTCGAGCGGCGCTTCGCCCGAGAAAGTGATCACGGTGATGCGAGTCGGGGCACCTTCTTCGACCGCGACCATCAGCACCTTCAGCGATGGGTCATCGGTGTCACGGAAGCTGACCTCGATGCGGGCGCCGAGGTAGCCGCGCTCTGCGTAGGCCTTACGGCCCGCGGCAGCGAAGGCTCCGAGCTGCTCGGTCGTGATCGTGGAGCCTCGGCTGACGCCCAACGCGTCGCGAACCACTTCCTCACTGACTTGTTGCGTGCCGCGGATCTCGATGCGGCGCAGGGTGATGCGCGGGTCGAGGTGGAAGATCAGGCGCACGCCAGCCGCCAGCGGCTCGGCGTCGACCTGCACGTCGACCCAGCGCCCGCTGCGCAGCAGCCGCAGAATCGCGCCGCGCACCAGCCTGCGGCTCAGCGGTGCACCCAGCGGAATACCCGCCTCCCGCGCCGCTGCGATCTGCGCGATCTCCCCCGCGACCTGCACCTCGACCACGGGCTTGCCCTGCAGCGACTCGGCGATCTCCGCACGTGCCCCAGATGCCGCCACGCCGATACACACGGCGAGCACGGTCGCGATCAGTCGTGCACGGAAGGTCGGCTGCATCGGCGGGTACGTGACTAGCGGTCCGAGCCTACACCGAGACCGCCCGCATGGCGCCATCAGTCGAATTCCAGTCGCCATTTCACATCCACGCCGACGTCTCCGAAGGGCGAGGCGCTGCTCGAGGTCTGGTTGTTGTAGATCGCACCCACGCTGGTCTTGTCACTCATCTGGTAGTCGATGCCGGTGCTGAAGTCGCGCGACTGCGAGAGCCCGGTCGCGGCATCCAGACGCACCCGGTCGGCGACGCGCTTGCCCAGGTGTAGCTGCGGCTCGGTGCGGTTGGTGCGCATCGAATAGGTGCTGGCGATGTGGACATCGTCGATGGCCGGCAGCGCGCGCTGCACCTCACGCTCGACGCCTGTGACGGTGGAGAGAGCCTCGAGCGCCGCCGTACCGGTCAGGTCCGAGGTCTGGAGCTGCGCGAGCTCGGTGTGCGTCATGCCGACCGCCAAGAGCAGCGCGATGTCGTCTTCCGATAGGTAGGGGTCGCTGGTCAGCGCGAACTGAAACGAGTCGGGTGTGCCCCAAGCATGAACGCCGATGTGCCAGACGGTCTGACCGAGCTGAGCCGTGCGGCGCACGTCGGTCACCGCGTGCACGTCGAATCTCGGCTCGACACGCACCACGCTGTTGAAGGTGATCTCACCTTCCTTGATGACGAAGGAGCGGTCGCGCAAGCGCACAGTCCCGCGCCGGATGCTCATGTTGCCCAAGAGACCGAAGCGCTGGTCGGTGCCGACCAAACGGAAGAGCTCTTTCTGATCGTCGATGGTGATCTCGGCATCGATCAAATTGTTCTCGACGTGCATGGGCTCGCTCTCCACGATCCGCAGATCGAGCGCGAGCATGTCTTCGTCCGGATCGTAGCCATGGACATCAGCACGCTCCTTCTTGGCGAAGTCCGAGATCGTGCGACCCATGTTGATGGGGCGCGTGTAGCGCATGTGCGAAAGGCGCAGCGTGCCGCTCAGCTTGGGAATGCGATCGCCTTGCCGCCACGAAAGCACGGTCTGACCGCCGAACGACATGTCGACACCTTCGCGCGGAGAGTATGCCAGCCGGTCGCCTTCGATCTCGAAGCGCATGCTGCCGAGGTGTCGACCCTGGAGCGCCGCAGCGCCATTCAAGGCAACGCTCCCACCGAGCAGGTGCGCGCTGAAATCCTCGAAGAGCACGCGCTGGGCGCTGAACGTGATCTGGCCCGCGACGTCGCGCACCGGGAAAGGCATCGACGCGAACCGCAGCGCGCCATCGCGGATCCGGGCCTGGCCGAACACTGCGGGACGGTCGAGCTGTCCGCTGATCTTGACGCCGACCTCGAGCTTGCCGCTGGCTTGCGTGAGCTCACGCGAAAAGCTCGGCAGGATGGCGAGGTCGACGGCGCCGCTTAGCTCGAGCCCGAGACCTTCTTCGAGCGAGCCACCGCCTTGCACCTGCAGCGCCGACGAAGGTCCGACGAACGCGGCGCGCTCGATCTTGAAGTGTCCTTCGTCGAATTGGGCGATCAGCGGCCCGTCGTTCTCTAAGGTCACACCGAGCTGTCCAAACTTCAGCGTGTCCAGGCGCAAGTCACCAGCCAGCGTGGTGGGCGTGAGCATCGCACCGCCGCGCAAGCGCAAAAGGCCAGTGAGCAGACCTTGTGGAGCGTCGCTCTGCTTGTGGCGTGGCAAGAGCCTGCCGAAGGGAAAACTAGCAAAGCGCAGCTCACCGCGAAGCGGAAAGGTGCGGGTTCGACCGACCGCCATGTCGAAGCTCACGCGACCGCCCAACGCCTCGCCGCACACCAGGTACGCCATCGGCGTATCCAGCGCGGGCATCGGGCCCTCACTGGTGCTGAGCGGCGGATCCGTCGGCCACACCCCGCGCGCCAAGCCTTCGCGAGCATGCCCGCAGACGGCATCCGCAGGCGGCGCAGAAGGCTTCCAGGCCAGCGCTTGCTTAACGAAGGGATCCTGCTGATCACTCAAGCGCACGTAGGTTCGCGCATCGCCCAGAGACTCGCCCGCATAGGTGAGGCCCGTGGCGGAGATCTCGAGCTCGGCGTTCGGCACTGCAGCCGAGCCTCGGACCATGCCCGTGATGCCGTAGCTGCCGGCAAGGTCCGGGATGCGTTCGGACAAGCCCTCGGTGTCGCGGAGCGCGATCTTGTCGCCGACCACCACCATGGAGAGCGCTCCGCCGAGCGCCATCTTCCCCGAGATGTTGATAGTGCCGCCACCCTTGCGCAGCGCGAAGCGCTCCACATCGAGCTCGCCACCGCGATAGCCGAGCGAGTGATCGAGCCACTTCCAGACTCCGGTGAAGTGTCCGGCGCCGAAGCGAAACCCCGAAAGCTCGGCCTCCTGCAAACCGAGATCCATGTCGACGAGCATGGTTCCGTGCGCCGAGTCGTTCGGGTAGCCCATGGTGTAACGGATCTGGGCATCGCCGGTTACAACGCCTTGATAGGGCGTGTAGCGCTCGTCGTTCTGGTAGTGAAAGACGTCGTAGAAGTCTTGGAGCGCGAAGCGATCGCAGTGCAGCCCCGCGCTGATGGCGAGCTTGTGGTCGCTGAAGTCGAGCAAGAAATCGCTGGCGTGGTAGCGGCTGCCGCCCTTCTTCGCCACCAGCATGGGGAAGCGCACCGCCTGGACTTCTTTCTCCAGGTGGTATTCCGACTCGACGTCGCCGAAGGGATAGGTCGCGAAGGTGAAGTTGTCGAAGCGCATGTGGCCGCCGACGCTCGGCTCGGTGAAGAGGCCATCCACCTGGACATCGAAGCGGCCCTTGCCGGAGAGCGGGAAGTCCACGAGCGGCGTGGCATCCGCGAGATCGAAGTCCTCGCTGGCGGCTCGCACGCGCAGCTCGTTGTGAAAGCCCAGCAGCACCTCCTGCACGTGCAGCCGCGAGGAGCGCAGCGTCGCATCGATGTTCTGCAGGAAGATGCCCCTGGGCTTGACCGCAACCCGACCCACCAGGTTGGCACTGGCCACCGCGATGATGTTGCGCACGCCGGGCTCGTGCCAGGCGCCACGCATGATGCGGAAGTCTCGGGTGGGCATGCGCAACGGGCCGCTCAGATCGAGCGGGTCGAGCGTGCCGCGCAGCTCGAAGTTGCCAGCCAGAGTCCACCCCACGATCGCGTCGGGCGAGACGCCGAGCTGTTCCATCAGCTTGCTGAAATCGACGTCATTGACTCGAGCGTTGACCACGAGCGGCAGGTGCGGAGCCAGCGAGAGCGAGCCCGAGAGGTCCACCGAGCCGCCACTGCGGATCAGTTTGGCCACGCCCTGAAAGGTGATCAGCTTCTTTTCGAGCAGAAGCCCGAGCTCGACGTCTTCACCGAATCCGTATTGGTCGAGCACCGCACCGTGCAAGGAGAGCTTGGCTTCGCCGCGCGGCCCTTCGGCGTCGCTGACCAGGTTCGCGTGCACACGCAAGTCGCCTTCGATGTGCGGGAGCTTCGCGGGCAAGGGCCAGTGTTCGAGCTGTGGGAGGTGAACCTGCAGGTCTAACTCTCCGTTGTAGGTCGACCCCAGCGGCAGCTCCAGGCTGGCTTGATGCACGGCGACCGAGAGCTCGGGTGTGACCAGGCGCAACAGCTCGATTTGCAGGTTCTCGTCGGTCAGCTTGGCGCGGGCTTCGATGGACTTGATGAGATCGGTGCCGGCACGGTGATGCACTACGCCTTGATTCGACGCGAGCCGGACACCGAGCACATCGCGCTGGGTCGAATCCAGATAGATGTTGATTGACGAGAGCTCGCCGCTGGCTTCGGGCTGGGCATCGACCACCAGCCGCGAGCGCTTCACCCAGAGCTTGTCGAAGGGCAGGTCGACGCTCTGTCCGCCGCTGGCACTCGGCTTGGTCCTGGGTCCGTTGATGAGCTTGCCATCGCGCACCAAGAGCCAGACCGTGGCTTTGTCGATGGTGATAGTGTGCAGGTCGACCTGACCCCGCAAGAGCGCCCACCAGGACGGGCGAATGCGCAGCAACTTCGCTTCGACCAGACGGCCATGGATCGGATGGTCGAGCGTGATGCCGCGCGCCACGATGGCGAGCGAGCGCGGCTCGATGTCCACGTCGTGGATGACCGCTTGCAGCCCCAGCTCCTGCCGAATCGCGACCTCGGCCTGCTGCCGCACGTACTCACGCACCGCGGGCGTGCGCACGATCGCCGCCAGCGCCAGCGGCAGCGCCACCAGCACGAACAACACGGCCAACACACCCTGCAAGAATGTGTGGCGACGCTTGGTAAGCAAATGCACGAAAACGCCTGCAGCAAGCTAGCACGCGGCCGGCCCACGCGCGCTTTTCGGGTGGCGAGCGGGGAGGTCCCTGGATGGCAGTGGGGCGTCGTGCCCTACCGGCGTGTCTGCCTTCCTCGGCTGACGCAGCAATGTCGCGACACCATCGGCGCCGCTGGCGAGAACCTGGATGCGAGACGTCGCAGCGCGCCAAGCCTAGGGCCGGGCGCGCTGCATGCGATGGATA
>JADGRG010000457.1 GCA_017881145.1 Sandaracinaceae bacterium
CGCGTTTCCTCGTCATCCTGCAAACTCCGTGCGTCGGTCTGGGCGCTCGCGCTTGGCATAGCTCTGGCGCTTCCGCCTGCCGCCGCATTGGCGGGCAGCGGCGTGACCATCAGCTCCGCGGTCCGGGCTGGCGGAATGGACTCGAACCTCGAACCGGAGCCTGGCATCAACGTCCAGTGGGGCCGAGCAGTCGCGCTGATCAACGCCCCCGTAGCCGACGTGACCGCCGTGGTGCAGGACTACGCTCAGTACAAGACCTTCTTGCCACATTGCGAAAGCTCGCGCGTGCTTTCGCAGCGCCAGGCATCGGCGCTGGTCTACGTGCAGTTCAGCGTCTTCAACGGCGCGCGCACGCTCTGGGCCGAGCTGAAGTTCCGCGCTCACGACGCTGCCGGCACCACCCGCATCGTGGAAGCCAACATGGTCAAGGGTAACGTTGGCCGGCTCTCCGCCATCTGGGAGCTGGTGCCTTTCGATGAGCACCGCACGCTGGTGACCTTCCGGATTCTGGTCGACCCCTCGTTTCCGCTGCCTGCGAGCCTCCTGAGCGACGAAAACGTGAGCAGCGCGAGCCGAACCCTCCGGGCGCTGCGCAGCGTCGTAGCGTCGCGAAAGCCGGCGCATCCGGTGGCTGGCTAGCGGGGCATCAGACGCGGATTGCTGCTACGAGTCGGCGCCAGGTGTGACAGAGCACGAGCAACATGCTGGGCAGGAGGCAACGCCTACGCTGCAACGGCGCAGAGACACCGGCAGCGACGAACCGCCGGCCACCGGTCAGCGCAAGCCGAGCAAGCTCCTGTGGGTCCTAGCGGGCGCGAGCTTTGCGCTTGCCCACGGCACGGAGCGGTACTTCTCCTCCAACCAGCACACGTATCTCCTGCACGCATTCCGGCTCGCGTACCCGTCCCGCTTGAAGGCGGACTGGCTTACAGGAACAACGGACCTCACGCCTCTCTTCTCCTGGCTAGCTGCCGCGCTACTCACTGTTGCAGGGCGCGGCGGCCTTTATGCCGCCCATGCGGTCTTGGCCGGCTTGTGGTTGGTCGCGCTCGTCGGACTTGTAACCAGAGTCTTCCCCAGACTCGCGACGCTGGCTGGCGCTGCGTCAATCTGCGCCGGTCTGATGATGCTGGACGCTATCGCCCCGCTGCGCCGCGTGCTGCTCGATGGCATGGCGCAGCAGGTGATTCTCGGCGCTTATCTGCAACCGAGCGCGTGCGGCGTCTTCTTGCTTCTCGCGCTGCTCTTGGCAGTGAACGATAAGCCGCGCGCCGCTGCGCTCAGCTCCTTGGCGGCAGCTCTGCTGCACCCGACCTACCTGTTCTCGGCCGGGGTGGTGTGCATGGGCCTCGTCAGCACCTGCTGGCTGCGTGACTCACGTCGCAGGAGCGTCGAGATTGCGTTGATCGCCTGCGCGGGTGCCATGCTGGTGGGCCTCGAGCTCTGGCCGATCGCGAGTAGTCCCGATGCGCGCACGGCCGCGCTCGCCAGAACCGTCTTGGCGGTGCACCGAGCGCCTCATCACGCTCTTGTCAGCGTGTGGTTTCCGCAGCGGCCGTTCGCGGCTGCGACTCAACTCGGTGTCTGTGCAGCGGGCGTAGTCATCGGGTTGCGGCGACAGCGCGCGCTCGGATGGATTCTATCGCTCGCGGGACTTTCCGCCTTCGTCCTCACGGTCCTTGCTGCGCTGACGGGCGAGCTCCGCTTGGCCCTGCTCTTCCCTTGGCGGGTCAGTGCCTGGCTAGTGCCTGCGAGCACAGCGCTCGTGCTCGGAGCCGTGTTCGATCACTGGCTGAGACGGCCGCGCACGTCGACCAAGCTCTTGCTCGGGGTCGCAACCGCTTGCCTGATGGGCGCCGCCGTCCGCGGCGTCATCCTCGACGTTCAAGCGTGGCGTGAGACCTCACCAGAAGCCGCTCTTGTCACGGCACTCCGCGCGAACACCGCCGTAGACGACGTGCTGGTCGCTCCCCTCGATATGGAATGGGTTCGGCTGGAAGCCGAGCGTGCAGTCGTGGCAGACACCAAGTCGCACCCATTCCAAGCCAACGAGGTAGTCGAGTGGTGGTCGCGCGTGCAGCTCGTGACTACGCTCTACGATGTCACGCGCTCGCTGCCGGTGCGTACCGACGCACTGGCACACGTGCTCGCCATCGAGCCGCATGCTGCATGGCTGCTCCTGCCCGCACAGGATCCTCTGGTCGTGGCAACCCATCTACCGGTGGTCTGGCGCGACGCGAAGTGGGCACTGCTGACCGCGTCGAGCTCGGCGCCGAGGGAAAGAGCGTCGCGTTGACGGGGGACGAGTGAACGCATGAGCAAAGCGCATCGACAGGCTGCGCGCGGACCCAACGGGTAGCCGAAGAAGGAGGCCTGGGCGCAGCGGTTACGGTTTGACTCCGATCACCGTCCAAAGCACAGTCCCCGGCGCTGCGCGCCCTGCAGCAAGGCAGCAGAGACCGTCGAGTGGAAGCGCGAAAGCATGCGAAGGAAGCCAGCGTGCTCGTCATCGGGCGAGCTCTCGCGACCCTCTCCGACATCTTCGTCCCGATCGTCATCTTGCGCGTTCTGGGCAAGAGCGAAGTGGGCATCTTGGGCGCGCTCATGCTCGTCTACGGGACGCTTGCTCAGCTCCTGACCTCGGGGATTCCTGAAACCGTCGCCTACTTCCTGCCGACCCGGACACTAGACGAACGCGCTGCTCTGTCCCGGCGCGTCGTGTCAGCGCTCACAGTCATGGCAGCCATTGCGTCCGTGTTGATGGCGCTCGCGGCCTGCGCGGTCTGGCTCTCGCCTGCCCTGGTCGCCCGGTTTGCAACCGATCAAGCAACCCCTGAAGTGACCCGAGCGCTGCCAGGCATGCTCCTGGCCATGTCGCTCTACCCGTTGCTCGACATGCCACCGCGCATGATGCCCAACCTGCTCGTCCAGGAAGGATACGTGACAAGCTCGGCGGGGCTCAGCATCTTCAAAGCGCTAGGAGGAGCGCTCGCGCTGATGGTGCCCGCTGCACTCGGAGCTGACTTGCGCTGGCTCGTGGCTGCCACCCTGGCCTTCGGAGTCATCTACCTGGTGGCGTGCGGCCTGATGTTCAGGACGGTGTTCGTGGGCGCCAAGCCCGTCGTGGTGGAGGTTGGGTTCAAGCAGATCTTCTCCTTCGGGTTCCCGCTCGGGCTGACCGATATCGTCGGGATGGTCAACAACTCCATCGATCGGTTTCTGATCTTGGGAGCCTATCCGGCGGCACGCTACGCAGAGTACCAGGCGGGTGCCTGGCAGATTCCCGTGTTGACGTCGATCGCCTACAGCGTCGGCACTGCATACCGACCGCGCCTGGTCGAGCTCTTCAAGACGGACCGCGCGGCCGAGGCAATCCAGATCTGGCGCGCTTCGATCGCGAAGGTGTCTCTCTTGGTGATGCCAACCACGCTGATCTTCGTGGTCTGCGCCGAAGAAACGATGGAGCTGCTCTTCTCGCAACAATACGTGGTAGCAGCGAACGTGTTCCGGTTCTTCTCGCTCCTGACCCTCGGCCGAGTGGCTGCCTACGGCACAGTGATCGTATCGGCTGGTCGTCCGCGCTTGGTACTAGAGGCAGCTGCACTCTCACTCGTGGCCAACGTGCTGGTCAGCGTGCCACTGCTCTGGTTCATCGGCTTCAACGGACCGGCTCTCGGAACACTGATCGCATTTGTGCCCAACGTGATGTTCTATTGCTATGCGATCTCGCGCGCTACGGGCGTGCCCTATCGTGACGTGTTTCCGCTGCGAGCGTGGTCGCGCGTGTTGGCGCTCTCGGTCGTCGCAGCGGCTGCCGCGACCGCGGTCAAGCTGGGCACTGACTGGAACGCCGCCACCACTCTGGGTGCGTGCGCGATCGTGCTACTGACGACCTTCGGTGTGCTCGGCACGCTGACTGGCACGGTGGAGCGCAGCGACTGGCGCTTCCTGTCGGACATCGTTCGACTGCGCGTCTTCAGATGATGCCGGGCTGCGGAGCGCGACCTTCCACCAGCTCCAGCAGCGTGTTCCAGACTCGCTCTCCGTTACGACCGTCGGCACCGAGCATGTGCTCGTCCAGAAAAGCTCGCGCTTTCGCCTCACAGCAACGAGGCTCGTCGATCGATTGATCGACGTGCATAAGCACCTCGTCGAAGCTGCGCGAGAGCAGGCCGCCGTTGGTCTCGGGCGGCAGCTTCCAGATGTAGCGCACTGAATCGATAGTCTTCTTACGAACGCCAACGAAGCTGAGCGTGCGCCACTGGAACTCCTCGTCCGCGCTCTTGACCGGGTAGACATGGATGGTGGGGCGCAGCGTGGCGTAATAGAGATTCGCGATGCTGCTGAAGTTGGTGAGCAGTAGGTCCGACACCTGCATATCGAGGAAGTTGTCGGGCGCCTTGTCCTTGAACTTGAGCAGCACGTTCGGATGCCGGTGCGCCAAGTCATTCAAGAACTTCACGTAGCCGCGGTCGAAGCGGAACGAGTCATGCAAACGTAAGATAACGTTCACCTCGCGTCGTTCCAGATGGGCGATCAAACGCTCGAAGAGATCGGCATCCGAGCCCCAGTGCGCGAAGACTTCTCCGTAGTGCCAGGTCGGCGCGATCAGCACGGTCTTTCGGCGGACGATATCGAAGGGATAGAAGGGCTGAAGCCGGCCCTTATCGAGCGGCACGCGTAGATCATCGTGGCTGACGGCACCGAGCTGCCGGCAGTTACTGGGATGGAAGCCGCTGATCTTGGAGCGGTGCTGCATGTCCCACGGGCCGAAGCACTGCCAACGAAAGTTCGGGTTGGGCTTCTTCGCATCGCCCCAGGCGCGTTTGAGCGCGCCGTGCAGGAAGGCAAACTCTTCTTCGTCGTTCGGACCTTTCCATCCAAAGCCGTGCCATAGCATCAACCCCTTGGGCGAAGTGGCGCGCGCCGGGACCCGGTTGTCCATGATCGTGACGTCGGGACGAAAGAAGGGGACACCGAGGAGATCCTGAATGCGACCACGTCGGATGAGCTCGGCCTGGAGCGGAAAGAGCTTCGAGACCGGCTCGCGATAGTAGGTGTCGGGGTCGTTCATCACGACCTTGACCGTCACGTCGGGACGCTGGTCAAGGTAGCGCGTGAGGCTCCAGAGGTCGGAGCCGAACGAGGTCGCCCAGATCAGCACTTTCATGGCGTAGATCCTTCTGCACGTGCGGCGCGTGGCGCGATTCAAGCGCGCGGCGCTGCCGGAGCCGTCGAGAGAGCCGGCCGATAGACGAACGAGACATCCTGGCCGGAGTCGGACACGGCAAAGACAGCGTAGCCTGCGCCTCGCAGCGCACGCAGAGCGCGCCGGGTGGCTCCGGAACCGTGCTCGGGAAAGCGGTGATGGAATTCGATCAGGATCTGCGTGGGGCGGATTGTGCCTGCAAGGATGTCGTCGATCACGCCGTATTCCGCGCCTTCGATGTCGAGCTTGAGCAGGTCGACTCGGTCGTGCTGCAGGTCGGCCATCACGGTCGAGAGCCTCCGCACTTGCAGCTCGACCATCTCCACGCCCGGCGTCTGCTGGCTCGCCTTGATGCTGTAGGAGACGTGCTCGGGATTGGCGGGGGCTGCAAAGCGCGCAACGCCATCGAAGCCGGCCAGGCCCACATCGTGAAAATGGAACGTCGCCGGGACGTCGGACCGCTTGACCCAAGCGAGGGAACGCGGCGTCGGGTCGAAGCCGTGCACCGAGACGCCGAACGCGTCGATCAGGCCGCGATCGAAGGAGATGTCTTCCCCCACGCCGAACGAGTAGACGATGGCATCCGCCTGCAGCAG
>JADGRG010000458.1 GCA_017881145.1 Sandaracinaceae bacterium
CCGTGACCCGCAGTGGCAGACTACGCGTCTCGTCACTCTTCTTTCTGCTCGAACACCACCTGGACAACGGTTTCACGTGGCCATCGTGGCTGCCGGTTCCTTCCACCCGTGACATCTACCTGCAGGCCGCGGCGCGCTACGTGCCACAGCCGGTGGAGGGCGTACGCGCGATCCTGGTGCGGGCGACCGAGGGCACAAGTAGCGAGCTGCCAGGCGTCGCCCTCTGTGCAAGCTCTGACTTCGGATGGTCCTCGGTCCTCGGGGGAACCCTCGAAATCGTCGATGCGAAAGGAGGGCATTCCACACTCCTGCAAGAGCCGCGGGTGGAGGTGGTCGCGAAATTCCTCTTGCCCGCGCTAGAGCTGGAGATCGAGAAACGCTCGTCCACGCTCCGCGCGGCGCCTGTCGACGCAGCGCCGCCGGCTTCACCCAGCCAAGCCGCTCCGATCACCGACCATCGTACAACCGATGCGCCGCAGGTAAGACCACGCAAGTCGGTGTTGGTGGTCACCGTGAGTTATCGCACGGCCGACCTGGTGGCGAGGCTGCTCGCCTCCATCGATGCCGAACGCCGCCGCAGCGACGCCGTCACGGTCCGCGCGGTGGTCATCGACAACGCTTCCGGCGATGCGCCGGCGCTGCGTCGCACCGTGGCCGACAATCACTTCGAGGATTGGGTCACGGTGATCGAATCCGCTCGCAACGGTGGTTACGCCTACGGCAACAACGTCGGCTTTCGCTATGGGTACGAGTCGGGTCAGGTGCCGGACTTCTTCTTCTTGCTCAACCCGGACACTGAAGTTCGTACCGGCGCGTTCGAGCAACTGGTGCACTTCCTCGCGGAGCAGCCGGATGCAGGTATTGCCACCAGCAGCCTCGAAGACGAGCACGGGGAGCTCTTTCCGTACGCGTTCCGCTTCCCGAGCCTGACGAGCGAGGCGGAGCATGCGCTGGGCCTCGGCGCCTTCTCACAACTGGTCAAGGACAAGACGGTGGCTCGCCGTATGGGCACTGTCCCCGAGCAGGTCGACTGGGCGCCTGGTGCTGCGCTCATGTTGCGCCGTGAGGTGGTCGACGAGCTTGGAGGCATGGACGAGAGCTACTTCCTCTACTTCGAGGAGACCGACTTCTGTCGCAAGGTGAAGCAAGCTGGCTGGCGCATCTGGTATGTGCCGCAGAGTCGCGTCATGCACCGGGTTGGTCAAAGCACGGGTGTCACCACGGCGCGTGAGGTGGCACGTCGCTTGCCCGACTACTGGTTCGAATCGCGCCGCAGGTACTTCGCCAAGCAACACGGCATCGCCTACGCGATAGCCACGGACGCTGCAACGTTGGCCGCCTATCTGCTGGGTCGTTCCAAGCTCATCCTGCAGGGTCGTGGGGCGAGCGTGGTTCCGCACTACGTGGCGGATCTGGTTCGCCACAGCCCGCTCTTGCTGCGCAATCGCGAGCTCTCGGTCGCCCGCGAGTTCCACGTGCCGCCAAAGGCGCCGAGCTTCTAGCTCGGATGCGCAGCGGCCGGCAGGCCGAATATCACGCGCGCGCCGTTGCTCCCGGTGTCTTCGTCGGCCCGGCTGTGCCTCACCTCACGGTGCCGGCTCTGGCAGCTGCCGCAGGATGGAGGCTTGGTCCAGGTACGTGTCTTTGCGCAGGATCAGGCTGTCGCGCATCGGGAGAACGTCCACACCGTCCCACTCAAGGCATTTGCCTGTGGGCCGGATCAGCGTGCCGCCACGACCGAGGATGGGGCGCTGGTGCGTGGCAATCGCGGTCCATTCCTGCACGACCAGCGCGTCCCTGACGTAGATCTTGCGAAAGGAGAAGTGCACGTCCGGAAACATCAGGAAGATGCGCCCGATCATCCGCGCGATGGCGGCTTTGCCCGTAGCGGTCTCTCCGCTGGCATGGTTCTCGAACACCGAGTCTTCGGTGTGCAGTGCGAGCAGCGTCGATGTGTCGTGCCGATTCCACGCGTCGTTGTACGCCGCGATGATGGCCTCCAGCGGGTGCTCGGATATTCTAGATTGCCCCATCTCCGCACCGTAGCATTCAGGCACTTCCGTCACCGAGCCCAAGCCGAGCGACGAAGTTGCAAATTGCACCGGCAAGCGATACCGGACCCTGGGCTGCTGTGATAACCGTAGTGATATGGGCCATCGCAATCAAGACACTGCCCGCGGCATCGAGATCGAGCGCGACGACGAAAGTGGCGCGCCGCGCGCGTACACGTTGGGCACGCACACCTTCATGGGGATCGAGCTCTTGGTCGAGCCCGGGGTCGTCGTTCCCCGCCAGGTCACAGAGCGCGTGGGTGTGGCTGCTTCCACGGTGCTAAAGGGGTTTGCCCAGCAAGAGCCATCGGCCCAGCTGCGCGTCGTGGACATGTGCAGCGGCTCGGGCAACCTCGCCTGCGGCCTGGCGTCCGCAATGCCAACCTGTCGCGTGTGGTCTTGCGACCTGATGCCGGAATGCTCGGCGCTCGCTCGCAGGAACGTCGAGCGCTTGGGGTTGGGCGAGCCTGTCACAGTGAGGACGGGAGATCTCTTCGCAGCCCTCGCCGGTGAGGAGTTGGCCGGCAACGTCGACGTCGTGGTGTGCGCGCCGCCGTTCATCTCGACCGGACGGCTGGCCAAGGATCGCTCTTATCTGCTTGAGCACGAGCCGCGCGAGGCGTTCGACGCAGGGCCCTACGGACTCTCGATTCATCAACGCGTCGTGGCGGAAGCCAGCGAGTTCTTGCGCCCGGGTGGCTATCTGATCTTCGAGGTCGGCGAGGGGCAGAGCAAGCAAGTGATCAGGCTCTTCGAGCGCATGGGCACCTACGAAGCGATCGAAGTGGTTGCGCAACACGATGGCCTGGAAGTGGTCGTCATGGCCCGGCGCAAGGCGCTGGTCTGATCGCCCACGGTCCGCAGCGGCCTAGAAGAGTGCGCGGACGCGATTGCCGAAGAAGCGCTTGGCGTACTCCATTACGTAGAGCGGTCCCCAAAGGCCCGCCGCGAACAAGGGTAGAACAAACCACAGTGCGTGCTCGATGATCGGCGCCGGCAGATGGTGTTGAGCGTAGGCGGTGGTGGCCGCCGGCCAGACCGCATGCGGAATGTGCCAGAAGATCGCGACGACCACGTATTGGAAGAGGTCCATCATCAGCAGGATGCCCAGCGATTGATTGCCAACCTCGTTGAGCCACTTCAAGAGCGCGGGTGACTTCATGTCGAGCGTCGCGAGCACTGCCAG
>JADGRG010000459.1 GCA_017881145.1 Sandaracinaceae bacterium
CGCCGCCAGAGTGACTCGGCATGTTGGGTGCGATCGTCGTGCCCTTGGTGTACGTGGCCGGGTTCACGGCGTACGTCAGAGCCGTGGGCGCGATGTCTGCGACGATGATGGTGAGCGCGACGCTGGCAGAGCCGCTCACGTTGCTGGCGACGACCGTGTACTGCGCGCCTCGCGTCAGGGCCGTGGGCGTCCCGGAGATCGCACCGGTGGTAGTGTTCAGCGTGAGTCCCGCGGGCAGTGCCGGGCTCACGGAATAGGCTGTCGGCGCGCCGCCGGTCGTCGTCGGCGTGTTGATTGTGATCAGCTGCCCACGGTAGTAAGTCGGCTTGATCACCGCGTACGTCAGTGTCTTGGGCGCCATGTCATTGACCGTGATGGTCACGACGCAGGTCGTCGAGCCGGCCGCATTGGTACCCCTCACCGTGTATCCGGCCTTGGCGACCACCACAGTCGGCGTGCCGTTGATAGAGCCTGACGTCTTGCTCAGCAGCAGTCCCGGCGGCAGCGCAGGAGCGACCGAGTACGAAGCGATCGCGCCGCCCAGCGAGCTCGGCAGGTTGCTCGAGATGGGCGTGCCCTTGGTGTACGTGACGGGGTTGTTCGAGTAGCTAAGCTTCGCGGGCACTCGTATCAGCGCTGCGGCATAGGTGGAGACATCGCGCGCGGCGACGCTCTCCTCACTGCACCCGGCGAGGGAGGGCAAACACGCTGCGACGCAGACGAAAAGGCGCACGCGCGCCATCGCGCCGATCAAATTCTTCATGGATCAAGCTCCCGAAACGTGGGTTGCCCACGGTCATGAAGCGCCTACAGAGCAAGGCGCGTGCCACACACGTTCACACGCGCTTGCACGCCAGAAGGAGCACACGAGCCAGCGCCGTCTTGTTGTGGACAGGTGCGGGACACTCGGGCGACTGTCGCCCAACCGTTGCGCGACGGTCGGGCGGCCATGGAGTCGGACCCAGTGCGTGCCCGGGCACTAGCCTGGATTCGCCTCGACACGGCGGCTGGTCTACGCACGCGCTCAAGGCGCGCGCAGCACGGCACAGGCAGAGCGCTCGATGCGAGTCGCTTCGTCGTCGCCGGGGATGCGCGCGAGCGCACAGTGAGGCTCCGGGTCGAAGGGATTGATGCGCACTGCCTCGAAGAGCTCGCTGCGCGCTTCCACTTCGCGCCCCAGCGCGAGCAGCGCGGCGCCGCATACGGCGTGCGTGGGTGCGTGTTCAGGGTAGCGCGCGAGCAGCGGCTCGACTGCGCCGAGTGAACGTGCCGGATCGCCGGCATCCAGCGCCGCACGCGAAAGGCGTGCAGCTACGATGGGATCATCGGCGTCAGCTTTGTGGGCCTTGTCGTATTCGAGCATCGCGCCGCGCACGTGGTGTCGGCTCCAGAGGAGGTCGCCCAGACGCAGAAACCGCCGTGCAGCGACGGACGCCACGTCTTGGCTCTCGTCGGGGGCCGTGTCGTGTCCAGCGCGAAAGCGTCGCGCTAGCTTGCGCGGTGCGTGTTCGCTTTCGGCCTTGGGCAAAGTCGACCGCCACGCGCGTTCGAGCTCGGCAAAGCGCGTGTCGGCTGCGCGCGCCAGCGCTTCGCGAGCATCGACGCCTTTGCCGACGAGCGAGAGTGCTGCGCGCAGGGCGGCCGGCCCGTGTGTGCTGACGAAACGGTCCATGAAGGTCGACACCTGCGCAAACGCCAGCCCCGCATCGTCCTGCGAAGGCAGGAGCGCAATCGAAGGATGCAGCTGCTCGAAGCGCAGCAGCCTGCCGTCGCGATTGGCTCGTTCGAGCAGGGTGCGTGAGGCGGGATCGAGCACGAAGGCCGCCTGCGGATCGCGGAAGCGGCGTTCCAGAAGCTTCGCGCAGCCTTCTTGCAGCCAGACCGGGGCACGGTCCTGCGTGACATACGAGATGTACAAGTGCGTCAGCTCGTGAGCGATGGTGTCGGTCCACGGATAACCCCGCACCAGGGCGCGCGGCGAGGTGATCATCAAGCGGTTCCACTTGCAGAGCGCTACCGTGCCGGAGGTCTGGATCTGATCTTTGGTCAGGGTGCTGACCTGCGCGAGCGCGTCGGCCGACGGATAGATCTCCAGGCGGATCGGCCCCGGCACCTGCGCGCCGAGCACTTCGCTGAGCGCACGGTCCGCCGCCACCAGCGTCTGCATCGCATAGGGCAGCAGCACGCGATCCACGCCCTCCGGAAACGACACCACGTAGCGGCCATCGCTCGACCGCTCGTGCACGTAGCTCGCCGTCAGTGTTTGCGTCGCCTGCTGCACGTCGTGCATCGAGCGCCAGTTCGCCAACACGTGGTCATCGCCGGACAACACCATGGCGCGCGCCGAAAGCTCGACTGCGGCCGCATAGTTGCCGCGGTAAAAGGCGAGCATCGAGCGCTGGAAGGTCGGTCCCGGCGCATCCGGGTGCTCGGCATCCAAACCTGCGAGGACTTGTTCGGCTTCATCGAGGTGCAGCGCGTCGATCAGGTCGGAGGCACGCGAGAGCTCTTTGTCGCTCTTGCTCGACGCCTGGGCTTCCGCTGCCTGGCCCGACGGAGCGAGCCAGAGCATTGAAGTCAGCACCCAGCTGGTGAGCCACTTCATCGCATCAGCTCCTGGTAGTAGCGTTGTACGGCTGCCTCGAAGCCCTTCGGCGCGGCCTCACGCATGGCATCGAGGAGCTTGCGTCGTAGCTGGGTCGGGCCTTTGAAATCATCGGCACCGGGAATGTGCACGGGAGCCTGCGAGCTCGCGCCGTTCGCGCCCTCGTGCTTGCCCGCTCCGCCTTCATCGCTCTTGCCGCCCTGTTCACGAGCCAGCTTCTGCGAGAGCTTCTGCAAGCGCTCGGATGCCGCCGTCTGCGCGTCTGCAGCGGCCTTCGCCTGTCCCGCGCGCAGGGCGTCCTCGGCTTTGCGCATGGACTCGCCGGCAGCCTCCAAACTTTCGGCGCCGTCGGGTGACAAGGGCAGACCGTCCGGACCGTTTTCGAAGCTGTGCTTGAGCGCTTCGGTCGCCTCGCGCGCCTTATGCTGCGGGTCGACATCGGACTTCAGCTTCTGGCGCTCCGCGCTCGTCGATTGGTTCCCGGCCTGTGGCAGCGTCTGCTCGATGCCTTGCGCCAAGCGCGCCGCGTCGTTGGCTGCGCGCCTCGCCATTTGCGCCGCACGCTCCGCGGCTTTGCCCCGACCATCGAACATCTGCGACTCACGCTCCAGTGCGGAAGCTACCGCCTCGATGTTGCGCTGGGCTGCGCGCGCGGTGCCGCTTCCCGCTGCCATATCCCCGCTGCGCAGCGCCTGCTGGGTGTCGCGAATCCGCTCGCGTGCGCGATCGAGCGCCTGCTCCTCGGGCCCGAAGTGCGAGCCTTTGCCAACCTGTCCCAGCGTATCGTCGATGGAGTGTGCCAGCGAGTCGAGCTGCTGCGTGCGCTTCGGGTCCGTGCCCGCGCTGCCTTCGCCATGGCCACTGCCGCCGCCAGCTGCCTGCCGTGAGCGATCGGCCAAGCGCGCCTGCTCTTGACCCAGCATGTCGAGTTGTTGTCGAGCCGCTGCGAGCGCTTGGTCGCGCGGTCCGAAGCGCGATTCGCGCAGCCGCACTCCGCCCTTGCCGATCTGCGCAGCGAGCTCGTCGATCTGCTTCGCCAACTCATCCAGATGCTTGGCTGCCGTGCGCAAGTCGTGCTTCTGGACAGCTTCTTGCAGGTTCTCCAGGGCTTTGTCGGCTTCGGGCTCGCGCAACGCGTCGCGATTCACGAACTCGCTTGGAACCCGAGTCGCCATGCGGGAGAGGCTCTGCGCGAGCTCTGCGAAGCGCCGCTCGGCACGAGCGATTTCGGCCATCAGCTCTCGCTCCGCGGCTGGGTCGTGGTTCTTGCCCAGCTTGTCGAGCAAGCTTTCGATGCGCGACTTCAGCTGGCGCAGCTCATCCGCGATCGCACCCGCTTCATCCACGTGCGCTTTGGCGAGCAGATCGGTGAGCAAGATCACGTCGCGCTCCAGCTCATCGACGCAGTGCGTATCGGCATGCACCCGTTCGTTGTAGCCACTTGCGTTGCTGGTGTAGAGGCGCGCCTCCTCGTCGATCAATCGCGCGTTGCGACGGCGCACGCCGCGGATCTGGTCCGCATCGAAGGGGCGCTCCTTCGCCGTGCGCTCACTCTGAGTGAGGAGCGCTACCACCTGTACCAGCCACGCGCGCGCGCCTTGCTCCAGACGTACGAACCTAGCCTTGGCTGGGACGTTGTCGCGGGGCACGTCGTCAGCCATCCGAAGGCCCAAGAGGTCGACAGCGGCATCCGTGATCGCTTGCAAGTCAGGCAAGAGCGCCGAAAGACGCCGTTGCTCGGACGCGATCTCCAAGGTGAGCTCTGCCGACTTGCCGACGTTCGGTCCGTTCTCCAGATCCTCGTCACGTGCCTGCAGCCAGATCACCAGCGCATCGCCTTCGCGTGCACCGAGCTCAGCTGGAACGAAGCCCGTGCTCGCCCGCAGCTGGGTCTTGGTGCCACCTTCATCCAGGGCCGACCAGAGCTTGCGGTGTGTCTCCTCGCCGCCGGGCAAGCGAGCGTAGAGCTCGACGGCTGAAAGCCCCGTGTCGTCGCTGGCCAAGAAATGCAGCGTGACGGCTTCGTCAGGCGCCGCGAGCGCACCGCTCTTGGGGGCTTCCACGACCACGCTCGGGATCTTGTCTTGCACGACATGCAGCTGGTGAGCGCGGGGATCCTCGTAGCGAACCCCGCGGCTTTCGATCTGGATGCGCAGGCTCGCATCGCTCTGGGCGCGCAGCTGACCGCGTAGACCGCCTTCGTTGTCTGGCGTGAGAGCGACCTGCTGCGCGCCGATCCGCAAAAGTCCGCGTTCGGCCGGCAAGAGTGTGTCGACGCGCACCTCTATGTTGGTGCCGCGCGGTGCGGTGATGATCTTCGGATCGCGGAGCGTTGCGGCGGGTCGTGCGAGGTAGCTCGGATAGGAGAGGCGAACGGAGAAGTGCTCAACGACTCGCGCTATGCGAGTCCCGTCGGAGCGGAGCTTGGCTGGCGAGAAAAGCGCATGCACGAAGGTGCGAAGCTGAGGATCACTCGCCAAGCTGGCCGCGCTTGCTGCAGCTACCAGGAGCCCGACTGCCACTGTCCAGTGTCGCAGCCAACTCCACGGCACGACCCGCGCCGACGGCACCTCCACGAGCGCTCGCTCGACGCTGCTCTGATGCGCCTGCACGAGCTCTGCGGAATCGAAGCTGACGGCTGCGCTGCGCAGCTCCAGTGCCGAGCGCAGCCGTGAGCCAAGCCCAGGGTCGGTGGCCTCGAAGAGCTGCGTGATGCGTGCACCGTGGTAGCCGCGCGCGCTCAGCATGGTCGTCGCGAATCCCAGCGTCGCCATCGCACCGGCGCAGAGCCACACCGTGCGGGCAGTCGCCGCGATCAAGATGGGTGGCACGAAGGCTGCTGCGCAGAGCAGAGCGAACACTCCGGCACCACAGGCCACCGCCAGCGCCCTCAGGGCGCAGACCGTCCACAGCCGCCAGCGCAGACGGCGGACGTAGTTATGCAGGGGGCCAGGCTGGGGTTCGACGCTTTGAGGCACGACGCTCGGCATGGTGTTCTACGCGACGGTGCGTCCGGTGTGGTGACTTCCGTGTGGCGCAAGCCGTTAAAGTAGGCGATGCTCGCTCTCCGGCAAGGCGGCAATTACGATGCAAGAGCATCCCACCGCAGATGCAGAGCTTCGTGCAGACGACAGCGATGCGGCGCATGACGCATCTTCGACGACCCGCGAAGCGGCGCGCCTGGAAGAGCTGCTTTCGTCGCGTGCTCGTGAGCGGCGCGCACTCGCCGACGAGCTGAGCCGGCGTACCGCACTCCTGCGTGATGCGGCTGCGCGCTTCGCTGAGCTTGGCCTGGTATTGGCGCAAGCACAGCCGGCCGCGAAGCTGAGTGCGCAGACTGCAGAGCTGGCAGGGCAGGGGGAGTCGCCTGCGGCTGAGCCTGAAGTCGTGCGTCTGCGCGCTGCGTGCGACGCTGCCGTAGGGCGTGCCATCGAAGCCGAAGCGGCTCGCGCAGACGCGGCGTTCCAGCTCGACGAGGCGCTCGGGCATCTGCGCGCGGGGCAAGTCCATCCCGGCCCCATCGACGAAGCCGCATATGCCGAGCTGAGTGGCAGCGTGCGCGGGCTGCGCGCCCGGCTCGCCGAAATCCAGGAAGCGCACGGTGTAACCGAGGCGCGACTCATGCTCTGCGAGCACGATCTCGCCGACAGCCGCGCCCGTTCTGCAGCATCCGAGCGCGAGCTGTGCGAGGCCGTGGATCGCTTCGAGCTGGAGAGCCTGCAAGCCCGCTCCGCTCTCGAAGCACACCGGACTCGCACGCACCGCGCGAATGCCGCCCTGGTTTCTATGAAGGGTGAGCGTGACGGGATCACGGCACGAGCCGACGAGACCGAGCTCGCCTTCGGAGAGGCGACCGCCCGAGCGCGTCGTGCCGAACACGCCTTGCACGAAGCTCTGGAGAAGCTGGGATCGCTGCGTGCCGAGATCGCCGAGCTGGCGGTGGTGTCGCAAACCCGCGGCACCCGCATCGCCGAGCTCGGGCGCGAGCTCAGTGTGCAACAGGCCGATACGCGCCAAGTGCGCGCCGAGATCAGCCAACGCGAGGCGGCTTACGAGAGCATCCAGTCGGAGCTCGCACTGCGTGAAGACGCGGTCGAGTCGCTCACCGGACGGCTGCGGTTGCTGGAGGCGACCAACGAACGCCTGCTCTTCGATCTGGCCGATGCCAGCGCCCGCAGCGCGGCGGCAGATCACGGTGCGTTGCAGGAGCGTCGCGCTCGCACCTTGCGCGCCGCACTCTCGGAAGTGCGAGCACCGCTCTCGGAGCTAGCGTCCGCGCTGCATGGAACGGTGCTCGCAGGTGGTGAGCACGGAGGCGTCAGCGAGACTTCTGAGCTGAGCGAAGAGCCGACGCTGCCAGGCATACCTTCGGATGTGGGGGCTGTCTCTGACTTGGAAGACAAGCTCAGAGCGAGTCAAAGGCGTGTCGAGGAGCTCGAAGCTCAGCTCGGTGGCCGCATGTCCGCGCGTGACACGGGC
>JADGRG010000460.1 GCA_017881145.1 Sandaracinaceae bacterium
CCGAGCGACATCTCGGAACGTGCGACAGCGTTCCTGCGCGATCTCGATATCTCTCACTTCGGCGCGCTGCGCTACGTGGTCGCAGAACGTCACGGCGACCGCACGACCTACGTCACGCTCTGGTCCGAGGGCACTCTACCTCTGCGAGCCGCGTTCCCCGCCCATGGCGACGTTCCTGGCTTCGATCTTGGAATAGCACCTCGTCCCGAGGATGCCGAGCGTGTGATCTCGGCGTGGCAGGAAGGCGCCGCGCCTTCGATCAACGCTTACCGTTCGAAGCGCCTGACGGTACAGGCCTTCCTCCGGCGCTATCAGGCGCAACTGGAGGCCGCTGGCTATCACGTGGAGCAGGCTGCCAGGCGCTCTACCACCGAGGAGCGGCCACATAGGCTCGCCGCCAGCAGAGGAGGCTTCTCGCTCGCGATCGTTGCGGCGTCAGGGCGGGACGGCCGCGGTGTCTTGACACTGCTTCCGCAGCTTTGAGCGGAGTGTCACGCAACCGCAGGTGCGTGCGGCCGATGAGGCCACGCAGGCAAGAGAGCTGACTCTCTTCAGCACGCCGAGCGCAGCCCCTGGCTCCTCGGCGAGGAGAAATGCGTGGACAAGAAAGCACTCACCGCAGCTTTGGCTGCCTTCGGACTCGGTGTCGGCCTGCTGCAGCTCTACATGCACAATTTCGAGCTGCACGCGACCGGCGGAGAGAAGATCCCCGTGCTGATCGTCACCAAGGATGCGCAGGCCGGTCAGCTGCTCGTTCGCGACATGCTCGGCGTCCGTGAGGTGCCGGAGGCCTACTTCGAGTCGCGGCACATCCGGGCGCGCGACGAGGACCGCGTGCTCGGCCAACGCCTGGCGGTGTCAGGCAAGGCCAACGAAGCGTTGCTCTGGACCGACCTCGCAAGCATGGGCGCGCACGGCCAGACGCTTGCGGCGCTCGTGCAGGAAGGTCTACGCGCGGTCACCGTGCGCACCTCGCAGGGATCGTTCGCAGACATGCTTCGCCCTGGCGACCGCGTCGATGTCTTGGCGGTCAGTCGCGGGGACCTCGGGCTCGGCACAGCCAGGGGCGCGCGCACCCTGCTCGAGAACATTCTGGTGCTCACTGTCGGCAACACCGTGGTGCAAGCGAACGATGAGCGTGCCGCACACGGCAGCAATGCTTCGGACGTAACTGTGAGCGTGACGAGCGAACAAGGTCGCGCGCTGGCGGAAGCCGAGACGCAAGGCAGCTTGCGCCTCTTGCTGCGCAATCCCGAGGACATCCTGACCAACACAGCGAACCAAGCGCCTGAAGCCCCAGTTGCGCGCAGCGCGGACCGGGCACGGCCTAGCACCGGTCTCTCTCCGACCGCCCTGAGATAGAAGATGAACAAGGCACACCGGGCATGCTTGATGACTCTGGCCACGATGCTGCTTGCGATCTGCGCGGCGAGCGCGCAGGCAGCGCAAGAGAAGGTCGAGGTGGCTCTCGAGGTGGGCGAGCAACGCGTGGTCTCGAGCGCGGGCGTCGCCAGTTACTCCGAGGGAGCGCCAGGCATCGTCGACGTTCGCCTCACCAAGGACGGTAGCAACTTCGTGATCGTCGCCAAGCGGGCGGGCGTCGCCACGCTCCTATTCATCATGGATGACGGACGCGAGGTGCACTATCGGATCACGGTGGCGGGTGGCACCCCCGATTCCTCGCAGCGCAGGGTCGATCCGGACCTGGTCAGCGCGCGGGACAACGTGCGTCTCGACTTCTACTTCGTCCAGCTCAGCAAGGAGTACAGTCACAAAGTGGGAATCGGATGGCCCGCCGCCCTCAGCGGCAGCATGGCCGCGACCTTCGACATGGCATCGGGCGCGTTCACCGACGCGACCGCGGTGGTCGCGAACCAAGCGCTGCCGCACCTCGACATGGCTCAGTCAAATGGATGGGCGAAGCTGCTGCGGCAAGCGGCGGTGATCACCGAGAACGGAACCGAAGCCAAGTTTGCCGGGGGCGGTGAGCTGAACGTCGCTATCACCGGTGGATTGACGTCGACGCTGAGGCAGATCGTCTACGGCTCCCAGATCGAAGTCTTGCCGCACTATGACCGGCAAAGCGGGCGCATCGAGCTGGCGATTCACGCGGATATCTCGGATCTCACCGCCGACGGCGGCACCGGACTACCCGGCCGGACCACCTCTACCCTGAGCTCGGTAGTCAACCTGGAGCTGGGCCAATCGGTGGTGCTGGCTGGGCTGAGCGCGCGCTCGGAGACCTCGAGCCAAACCGGTCTTCCGTTGCTGAGCGAGATCCCGATTTTGGGCGGGCTCTTCGGCTCCAGCGCGAAGAGGAGCCAAGAGACCGAGAACATCGTGGTGATCGTCCCGAGCGTTGTGGACGCAATCTCGTTGCGCGCACGCGAGCACCTCCGCGAGGCCGTCGCCGCCTTCGATGAATACGCGGGCAAGCTGGAGGAGGTCACCGTCGTGGATACCTTCCTCAAGCAAGCGGCGACCGAGCCAGCTCCTGCGACGTCCGCCGCCGAGCGCAGCCAAGAGCTGCAGCCGGCCGGCCCGCAGC
>JADGRG010000461.1 GCA_017881145.1 Sandaracinaceae bacterium
CCAGTCCGCAACCTGCATCGTGTCGATCACATGCTGCGCGATACGCTCGGGCGAGATACGTCCGAACCTGCCCTTGGCCAACGCCGCCAGAGCAAGCAGCGTCTCACTTGTTTCGTCGTTTAGACCGGTGGTCGTCATGTGCGCGAGGTACACGAAGTCGGCCCACCGTGGAACAGAGCTCCAGGCGAAACTTGCCGAGATAGCGCTTCAGGTCAGCTCGAAGTGTTTGCAGAACACGATCGACGCATCAGGGTCGGCGTAGCGGGCTTCGCGGTGCTCGGTGGTCGGATAGCCGTGAGCGCAGGTCTCGCGCTGCTCATCGAAGAGCGCGCAGTATTCGCAGTTGAAGCGCAGGCGGAAGTGCTCGCGCTGCTCCCGGAAGCGCTCGTCTTGAACGATCTTCACACTTCAATCTTCGTCACGCGACCCGCATGCCGGCCGCCTTCGAAGCTGGTGTCGAGAAAGGTCTTCAAGATCTCCTCGGCGAGGCCGGGACCGGTGATGCGCGAGCCGAGGCAGAGCACGTTGGCGTCGTTGTGCTGACGCGTCATGCGCGCGGCGAAGGCTTCCGTGCAGGTTGCAGCGCGCACGCCCTGGTGGCGATTGGCGGCCATGCACATACCGAGGCCCGTGCCGCAGACCAGCACGCCACGACTATAACGCCCCGTTGCAACGCCGCTTGCCAGCGCATGCGCAAAATCCGGGTAGTCGATGGAGGCCTCGCTGTGGGTGCCGAGGTCTTCGAAGGCGACGCCCCAACGCGTCAGGGCCTGCTTGAGGCTTTCCTTGAGCCCGAAGCCGGCGTGGTCGGAGGCGATGGCGAGCGGCTTCTGCGACGGGTTAGACATGGCGCTTGAACACGAGCGAGACGTTGGTACCGCCAAACCCAAACGAGTTCGAAAGCACCACAGCGAGGTTCTTTACGTGACGCGCTTCGTGCGGCACCAGATCGAAACCCGCGGCCTGCTCGTCCGGGTTGTCGAGGTTGATGGTCGGCGGCACGATGGAGTCCCGCAGGCAGAGCACGGAGATCACCGCTTCGAGTCCGCCGGCTGCGCCGAGCAGATGCCCGGTCATCGACTTGGTGCTCGACACCATCAAACCGGAGCGCGCATGCGCCCCGAACACGCGATCGATCGCTACCAACTCGGTGATGTCACCGACATCGGTGGAGGTGCCGTGCGCGTTCAGATACCCCACCTGGTCCGCGTTGACCTTGGCATCGCGCAGCGCGGACTTCATGGCGCGTTGAGCACCCTCGCCCTCCGGCGCCGGCTGGGTCAGGTGGTAGGCGTCGGCGGTGGCACCGTAGCCGATGATTTCGCCGTAGATGCGCGCGCCACGCTTCATGGCCATCTCGCGCTCTTCGAGGATCAGGATGCCGGAGCCTTCCGACATCACGAAGCCGTCGCGATCCACATCGTAGGGGCGACTGGCCTTGGTCGGCTCGTGGTTGCGCTTGGAGAGTGCGCGCATGGCGTTGAAGCCGCCCACGCCCAAGCCCGTGATGGTGGATTCCGCACCGCCAGCCACCGCCATGTCGAGGTCGCCGCGTTGAATCCAGCGAAACGCTTCGCCGATGGCATGCGCACCCGACGAGCACGCGCTGGTCGTGGTGTAGCTCGGGCCCTTGAAGCCGTAGCGCATCGACACGTTGCCAGGCGCCAGATTCGCGATCGTCCCGGGGATGAAATACGGCGTCATGCGCCGTGGTCCCTTTTCCGCGAGCACGCGGGCCTGCGCTTCGATCAGCGCGAGCCCGCACATGCCGACGCCGATGAAGGTGCCGGTCAGCTCTTTCACTGCCTCGGATGCGTCGGCAACGCCCGCGTCTTCGACGGCCAAGACGCTCGCGCCGATCGCCAGGTGGATGAAGCGGTCGCCTTCACGCAAGCGCTTGCGCTCGATGTACTTCTCGGGTTCGAAGTCCCGGCACTCGCCGGCGATCTGCGTGGCGAACGTGCTCGCGTCGAAGAGCGTGATCGGCCCGATGCCGCTCTTGCCCTGGCATAGAGCACTCCACGTGCTCGCCGTGTCGTTGCCGCAGGGCGTGACCGTTCCGATGCCTGTGATTACGACCCTTCGCATACGATCACCGTAAAGACGAAGCCGCGTGGGCTGCCCCCGCAGCACACGCGCTCATCCAGTGGACATCCAACTTGCTAACTCGCGAAGGCGCGCCCGCCTGCGCACCTCCTTCGGGCGCCACCTATTTCACGTGATCTTGGATGTAGCTGATCGCATCACCAACGGTCCCGATCTTCTCGGTGTCCTCGTCGGGAATGTCGATCTCGAACTGCTCTTCGAATGCCAACACCAGCTCGACGATGGCGAGCGAGTCTGCCCCGAGATCCTCGATGAACTGAGCCTGGTCCTTGACTTCGGCAATGTCCACGTCCAGTTGCTGAGCGACGATTTCCTTAACCTTCTGCGCGATATCCATCCAACCCCTCCAACGGGTGCAAGATTGCCGAACGACTACTCACTCGTTACACGTACATTCCACCATTGACTCGAATCACCTGACCCGTGATGTACGACGCTTCATCGGAGCACAGAAACATCACGGCGGCTGCCACGTCCTCGGGTTGTCCAACACGCCCGAGAGGAATTTGCCCAATCATCAACTTCTTGGCTTCTTCCGGGAGGTTCTTGGTCATGTCCGTGTCGATGTAGCCGGGCGCCACCGCGTTCACGGTAATGCCGCGCGATGCGTACTCCCGAGAAAGCGTCTTCGTCAAGCCGATCAGGGCTGCCTTGGATGCCGAATACACCACCTGACCCGGATTGCCAGTCTCGCCGACGACGCTCGCCAGGTTCACGACACGACCTGCCTTGGACCGCATCATCACGCGGATCGCCGATCGGGCGCAGTTGATAGCACCGGTCACGTTGACAGCAAAGGTCTTCTGTATGTCTTCATCCGACACACGCAAAAGCAAGTTGTCGCGCGCGATTCCGGCGTTGTTCACCAGGATATCGATGTGCTCCAACCGCTTGTGCACCCCGCGCATGGCTTGGTCCACTTGCTCGGCGCTGGTGACGTCGAGGCGCATGAGCTCGCATTTGCCCCCTGCTTGGGACACTGCATCCACCGTTGCCTGACCCACTTCGTCGGGCAACACGTCCGCTGCGATGACGTGCGCGCCGGCCTGGCCGAGCATCACGCACATCGAACGTCCCAGACCGCGGAAACCGCCGGTCACGATCGCTACTTTGCCGTCGAGTCGAAACATCAGAGCTCCCTCTTTCTACCAGCGCACTAGAGCGCTTCCCCACGCGATGCCCCCGCCGAGGGCACAGAAGACGAGTGACTGTCCCGGCAACACCTTGCCGGCGCGCACAGCCTGATCGAGCGCGATCGGCACCGATGCGCTGGAGGTGTTGGCTGTCTGATCGATGTTGATGAAGAAGCGCTCTTTCGGAATCCCGGTCCGATGCTGCACCGCCTCCAGGATTCGAAGGTTGGCTTGATGCGGAATGACCCAGTCCACATCGCTGGGCGCGAGATGATTCTTGGCGAGCGCGGTCTGCACCGACGCGGTCAATGCCTTCACCGCATACTTGAACACGTCCACGCCGACCATCTGCACCAGGTGCAGCTTGTTGTTCAACACCTCTTGGCTGAACGGCATGCGCGAGCCACCGCCGGGGATCTTGAGCGCGTCGATCATCGAGCCGTCACCGTAGATATGCGTGGACAGCACGCCGCGACCGTCGCCCGTGGCTGGGCCGACCACCACTGCCCCAGCACCATCGCCGAAGAGCACGCAGGTGCTGCGGTCTTCCCAGTTGATGATGCGAGAGAGCAACTCGACACCGATCACCAGCACATGCGTGGCGAAACCCGAACGGATGAACGCGTCCGCGATGCTCAGACCGTAGATGAAACCTGCACACGCTGCGGTGAGATCGAAGCCGGGGCAGTCCTTGCGGGTGCCCAAGTTGCGCTGCACGAACATGGCCGTAGAAGGCAAAGGCAGATCGGGCGTGACGGTCCCGACGATGATCAGGTCGAGATCCTTGGCAGAGATCCCCGCCGCCTCCAGCGCGCGCTGCGCCGCCTGCGTCGCCAGATCGCTCGACGCCTGCTCGGGCGCAGCAATATGACGCTGACGGATGCCGCTGCGGCTCACAATCCATTCGTCGGTAGTGTCCATCACCTTCTCGAGGTCCTGATTGGTCAGGATCTTCGATGGAAGGTAGTGGCCCGTCCCCAGAATGCGTGAGCCCGGCTCTGACACGTTCCCAGCCACTATTTGCCTAGGCCTGTGCCTTGTCACCCGTCTCGATGATCTTCTTGCCCTTGTAGTGCCCGCAGCTCCCGCAAACGCGGTGCGGCAACATCACCTCTCCGCACTTTGGGCACGGGATGACGTTGGGGGGCGTCACTTTGTCATGGTTCGCGCGGCGCTTGTCGCGCTGCGAACGGCTCTTTCTACGCTTGGGAACGGCCACTGTGTCACTCCTTCTTGAGTCGGATTCGTGAGTCGGGTTCGGGTGTCAGCTGCTTGCGGTCAGACTTTGCTCGGCCGGACTTTGTCGCGCAGTCGCATGAGCGGCGCAAGGCGCGGATCCACCGGAGCGTCGCTCGTGCCAAAGATATCGGCCGGCGGACGCACGTTCTTTGGCACCTCGATGCCCTGGCAGAGCGGCGAACAGAGCGGCTGCATCGGGCACTCCAGCACCAGTTGCTCGCGCACCAGCTGGTCGAGCACCAGCTCGTGGCCTGAGAATTCCTCGCGCTGCAGATCGTCTTCGCTCAATTCGAGAGAGACGGGCATCGCTTTGTTCGAGGCACGACAAAAGAGACTGGCGAAGGGCACCGAGACCGAAACCTTGGCGTCAGCCAGGCAACGCCCGCATTGCGCGAGCAAACCCGCCTTCAGCTGACCGTGCACCAGGAATTCGGGGCCGTTCTTCTGTGCATGCACCGCGAGAGAACCGGCGCCGCATGCGGGATCGCAGCGCAGGTTCGCGTCAGCGAGGACAGAATCCAACCACGCCGGCGCGAGCGCGAAGGAGTAATCCTTCCCGTCTTCGTCGATTTCGTGGATGTGCAGAACGAGCTCGGGCATGGCGCTCCCCAAGGCCTCCGGAATTGCGTGCATTAGGGGGGCCCGACGGGGGTGCGCAATATGGTCTGTGGGGGAATCGAAGTCAACGCAGGGCGCGGCGACTGAGTCCGGCAGCGCGATCACGGCAAAACGCGCAGCCCTGCGTCGCCGAGCTCGAGCTTCACAAAAGCTGGTGCAGGCAACGAGCCGTCCAGCCGCTCGGCGGTGGGGCCAAAGAGACGCGGCACAACTAGCCGCAATCTGCCGCTTTGGGATGTCTCGATGCGAGCGTGCGGCCAAGCGTGGAGCCCGCCCACTGCGCCCACGTGCGCGACGAAGTCCGCGAGCACGGGCGCCCCGACGTCCACCCCTTCTGGCGTCCTCGCGACGGCTTCCTTCCCACCCCCAGCCGGCGCCTGCCACGACAGGAGCCAGCGCCGGACACCCGCGGCCGCACTGCCCAGCTCGGCCGCCCGTGCGTGAAGGTCGGCGGGGCTGTAGCCGCAACCATCGTCGCTCACCGAGTAACGCCCTGCCTCCGCGCCCGCGATGGGGAGCAACGTATCATTGCCGACTCGGATCTCGCGCAGACGGGTGGCGTCGAGCACGCGCGGGGCAGTCTTGGCGGCTGCATCGAAGGCCTGCGCAACGCGGCCCAAGGTATCACGCCCGCCAGCCACGAAGAGCACGGGTTGCGGCAGCGCTCCGAGCACGCTCATGGTCGTAGTGGCCGATGCGTCGCTTTCGCCGAGCCCGCCCAGCATAACGACGAGATCGACGTCTGCGTGCCGGAGCTCCTGGACCTTGGAAGCGTCCGGCGGCGCGCCAAACCCGGCCCCCGAAAAGACCGCCAAGCGCAGCGGATCGTGGGCTCCGCGCACCGTCAACACGCGCTCGGACAACGCGAACGAAAGCCTGCCTACGTGCCAGCTCCGCGACGCAGCCGGCGGGGCCGCGAGGCAGCGAACAAAGCCGGTCGGACCACCCTCCCTGAGTCGCGATTCCGAGGAACACGCGGGCACACCCGAGGCCGAGGCCCAGAGGCACGCCAGCAGCGCAGGCAATGGAAATGTCCGACGAGTCGACATGGCGCAGCTCGTGCCGTCTACCACGGCCGCTGCGCGCAGCAGGCGACGAAATTGACACGCCCGTCAGTAGCGCGGGCGCAAGCGGCGGTGTAGATGAAAATCGCTTGTGCGCCCAGGCCAGTGCCGACCGGGCGACGCCACGACCACGAAAGGAAGCCGCCGTCCATCATGCAGACTCCCATCCGTTTTCGGGGAACCGCGACCTATCTCACCAACGACGCCCTGGAAGCCTCGGTCGACTGCGCGCTTGGGCTGCAGAAGCCCCTACTGGTCCGTGGTGAGCCTGGCACGGGCAAGACTCTGTTGGCGGAAGCCGTGGCGGAGGCGCTGAACACCGAGCTCATCACCTGGCACGTCAAGAGCACGACGCGCGCCCAGGAGGGCCTCTACACGTACGACACGGTACAGCGTCTCTACGACTCGCGCTTCGGCGACGGCGACGTGAAGAACATCCGGCATTACATCAAGCTCGGGCCGCTGGGGCGCGCCTTCTCGGCAGATAAGCGTGTGGTGCTCCTGATCGACGAGGTCGACAAGGCCGATATCGAGTTCCCCAACGATTTGTTGCATGAGCTGGATCGCATGCGCTTTCGGGTGATCGAGACCAACGACGAGGTCGTGGCCAAGGACCGACCCGTGGTGATCATCACGAGTAACGCCGAAAAAGAGCTGCCGGACGCCTTCCTACGCCGCTGCGTGTTCCATTTCATCGACTTCCCCGAGAAGGAGCTGATGACCCGCATCGTCGAGGTGCATCACCCGAAGCTCGACAAGACCCTGATCGAGCAGGCGATGGACGCTTTCTACAAGATCCGTGGCATGCAGCGGCTGCGCAAGCGGCCCAGCACGAGTGAGCTGGTCGACTGGATCCACATGCTCAAGAGCATGGGCGTGCGCGACGTGAAGCTCGAGAAGAACCTGCCCTTCCTCGGCACGCTGCTCAAGAAGGAGCAGGACCTGGTCGCGTACGCCGATCAGGTCTCGGGCGGCGCGCGCTGGCGGAGTTAGTTACATACCCGCCGATGTTCATCCCTTTCATCTATCGGCTGCGGCAGCACGGCGTGCCTGTGGGAACGCAGGAAGCGATCGCTTTGGCGAAAGCCATGGCGATGGGTCTACACGACAGCTCGCTCGACGGCTTCTACTACGCAGCGCGCTCTCTGCTCGTGCACAGCGAAGGCCACCTCGACGCGTTCGACCAAGCATTCTTGGCCGAGTATCGCGGCGTCGAAGGCAAGCATGTGGCGCTCAAGGAAGAGCTGCTTTCGTGGCTCAAGGACGCCAAGCTCCGCTTCGAGGACCTCAGCGCAGAGGAGAAAGCGCTGGTCCAATCGCTCGACCTCGATGAGCTCAAGCGCCTCTTCGAAGAGCGCATGAACGAGCAGAAAGAGCGGCACGACCGCGGCAACAAGTGGGTGGGCACGGCCGGGGAGTCGCAGTTCGGACGCGCCGGCAAGCCAGGCGAAGGGGTTCGCGTGGGTGGCGCAGGCGGCAACCGTTCGGCGCTGCAGGTGGCGGATGCGCGCAAGTACCGGCCCTATCGCTCCGACCTGACGCTGGATGTTCGGCAGATGGAGATGGCGCTACGCCGGCTACGCATGTGGAACCGCGAAGGCGGCGAGCAGGAGCTCGACCTCGACGGCACCATCGACGCCACGGCCAAGAACGTCGGTGAGCTGGAGGTCGTGACCCGGCCACCCTCGCGGCCGAACACCCGCGTGATCCTGCTGATGGACGTGGGCGGCTCGATGGACCCGTACGTGGAGCTGATGTCGCGGCTCTTCAGCGCGACCAAGCAGGCCACGCACTGGAAAGAGCTGCGCACCTACTACTTCCACAACTGCGTCTACGGCCGCGTCTACAAGACCGAGAGCTTCGACGAGCCGGTCTGGATCAACGACCTGCTCCATGAATGCGGGCGGCACTACAAGCTGATCATCGTTGGCGATGCGCTGATGGCACCCTACGAGCTGATGCGGCAGGGAGGATCGCTCTCGCTGGACGACAACAATACGTTGCCGGGCATCGCCTGGCTGATGATGCTTCAGCAGCACTTCAAGAGCAGCGTGTGGCTCAACACCGAGCCGCCCGCTTACTGGGAAGGCAACACCATCGCGGCCGTGCGGCACATCTTCGAGATGTTCCCGCTCACGCTCGAAGGGCTGACCCAGTCGATGCAGCACCTCAACCGTGGCAAAGCCGAGCCGCGTAAGTGACGCGTCTGCTTGCTCGCTACTTGCTACTTGCCAAGGCGCAGCCCGGCTTGCGCTTTGGTGCTGGCCTTGATGCTCGGCGGTAGCTCGTGGTCCATGCTGGTGTCGACCTTGCCGGACAGCTTGCCCTGAACCTTCGCGTCGCCGGCGGTGTTGATGTCGCCTTCGAGAAAGGTCGGCGTCTGGATGTCGGAAACCGGCTGCTTCGACGCGTGCGGCGGCGCGGGGGCTGGCGGCGCGGCTTGCGCTTTCTCGGCGTCGGTGAGGAAGCTGCCAGCCGGCAAGTCGATGTAGGTGAACGAGTAGCCGCTGGCGCCTCGCTCGGCGGAGACGTGCGGTGTGACCTGCGCGCGCAGCCAAAGCGTGAGCACCACGGCAGCGCGGGTCTCCGCGATGGTCACTTTGGTCACGGGCGTGTTGAAGAAACGCGTCTCGAGCGGCAGCCGATTGATGTCGCCTGCCACCTTCGCGCCCGGCAGCTTGACGATGAACTTGCCCGACTCGACCGAGGTCTGGACCAGCACCGGCGCCGTCGACTGGAAGAACACGCGCGAGGTGCCGTCTGGCCGCATCTGGAAGCCCGGCCAAGTGACGGTAGCTGGCGTTTGGCCAGCCGCATTGGAGACAGCCGGAGCTTGCGGACCGCCTGGCGAGACACCCGCATAGGTGCCTGCAGCGTGCTCGTCGCCGGTCACCTTGGGCGCGGTGATGCCGCGCTCGGAGCCGTCCCCCGTGGCTGCGCCAACTTGGTCGCTCGCCCCTGCCGAGATGCTTTCCTGAGAATTGACGGGCGCGGGCCCGTCACCTTCTCCACGCACCTGCGCCTGCGCTGCAGCCGAGGCGAGCGCAATCGGGACAGCCCAAAGCCAGTGGGATCGGCACATGGTCTCGATAGAATACGGGAAGCGCTCGGCCGCGGCAAAAGAAGTGCACCGTGGCGCGGGGCCGCACCTAACACCTGCCTGCCCGTCAGAGGTCGGCGGCAGAGAGCGTGACTATGCGGGTCTCGCCGCTGCGGACCAGAAAGTAGCGGAAGCTGGTTCGGTCGCCCTGACGAATGACCAGCTCGTGCCGGCCAGCCGCGAGCGCCGCAGCCGTTGGCGGCACCCCCAGATCGTGCTCGGCCACGCGCAGCTTCGGAGCTTGGCCCGTCCCCTCATACTCGACGACCAACAACCCCTCGCCACTGCCGACGGCTACCCCGCGCTTCTGATCGATGTAGGGCAGCACGCGCCCGAAGCCCGGCCCGTCGCCAGCCGAAGCAGGCGCGCTGGCAGCCTCGTGCAGCGTGGTGCTCTGCGGCCGAGCCGGAGCGGCTGCAGCCGCTGCGACTTGGGGAATGGTGCCCGGAGCCGCGGTAGCAGCGGTCGTGGCCGTGGAAGGTGAAGGACGAACCAGGCGCGCAGCACTCTGCTGCGCCGCAGGATGCGAACGCCCGGCTCGGCTGAAGACGCCAAAGTGCAAGAGCTCGCGCCATCCGAAGTAGCCGACCACCACCAGCGCGACGAGCGTCAGCGCGAAGCGTGCACCGTCACGGCTGGGCCGCGCGACCGGCGGCCAGGTCTCGAGCTCGCTCTATCGCGCTGAGGCGGTCTCGGTCTCGGCTGGAAGAGCCGGCGCCGGGTCGTGCTCGCGGAGCGCAGTATCCGCGCTCTCGCTCCTGCCGGCATCATCCGCCGCTGGCACCAGCAAGAGGCCAGCCGTTCCAGTCGGAGCGCCGGTGTCCGTAGAGAACTCGATGGCTCCAGCCTGTGTCGGATCGGTGGCTGTGACCAACTCGCCGTCGCTCTGCGCGTCGGGATAGAGCAGCGCTGCTTGCGCACTCGCAGCAGCGTCGATCGACAATGGAAGGACGAGGTCGCCGCCCTGCGCTGCGGCGGCCGGCGCCACGCTCCTGTGCGAAGGACTCGCGGCGTGCAGCAGCGTCCCGGGGCGAGCTTCCCGCTCCTGGCGGCAAAGGGCGACCAAGTCCTCGCCACTCTGGCTCCACACACCCACGATGGCTCCGCGACGTGCAAGCTCACGCAGGTTCTCTTCGAGGTCGGCCGGCGTGAAGGCGCCATCCAGCAACATTTCGTGCACGCTGGCGCTGCCGGTACGAAAACGCGCTGCCACGTCGGCCAGCGGCGTCGGGATGGCGTTCAAGAGTGACGCCAACACTTCGTCGTCGAATGCGAGCGATGCGAGGTGCAGGAGCCGCGTGCCAGACACTGCGTCCAGCAAGGCTCCCAGCTGCTTGCCCGCATCGAGCAGAGCCTTACCGAGTGGATCGGCCAGGCCGTTGCGCAACGGCGCTTCAGCGTCGGTCACAGCAAAGCGTCCCGAGTTGACGCCGACCAGTTGAAAAAGAGCCTTCATTCCCCGCGCAAACGAGCCGTCCGCGGCGGTGCGCGTGATCCCAAGCTCCTCACCGCCGCGCAGATCGACCTCGAAGAGGTTCCAGGCGTCGCGAACGCTGATGCGTGCGTTGGGCCGCGCGACGGCCACCGTTTCGAGCAGAGGCCAGACTCCAAGCCCCTCGATGCGACCCCGGACCTCGCCCCCGGCGCGCAGATGCTCTTCGAGCCGCGTGCGCGGACGCAGCACATCCGCCAAGCCAGCGATGATCTGACGCGTCCCGGCCTCCTTGCGCAGATAGCCGCTCGCTCCCGAATCGAGCTCACGCATGCGCTGTAGGAAGTCTTCCTTCCAAGAAAGCAGGATCACCGGCACGTGCGCGAGCAGCGCATCGCGCTTGATCTCGCGGCAGAGCGCGAAGCCATCGATCTTCGGCATCAGGATGTCGCTCACCACCACGTGCGGTCGCATGCGTCGGGCCAGCTCCAGCGCTTGCGCGCCGTCCTGCGCTTCGAGCACCTGAGCACCGGCTTCGCGCAAGAGCCCCGAGAATGACCAGAGCACTGCGGGGTCGTCGTCCGCGACCAACACGCGTCGACCAACCAGCGCAGACGCGAGGCTTGCGTCCGCATCGGCCGCCGCACTGTCTTGGCCGAGCGCGAGCAGCGTGGGCGCATCACGCGGTGCCTCGGTGCGAAAGCGGATCCTCCCTCGACTCTGCTCTGCAAGATGCGAGCGCACTCGGCCGATCGCCGACCAAGCCACCGCCATGAGCTCGCCTGGGTCGTCGAAGCGAACGGTCTCGTGGCGGCCAGCCTGCAAGGACTCGACTACGCCACGCCGAATCTCCTCGGCAAAGCTTGTAGCGACATCGTCGACCGTGCCTTCCGCGAGCGACGCCAACGCGCCCACGGAGCGACGCGCGACCTCGGTGCGCGCAGTGATCAGCGTCGCGAGGGTTCGGCCATCGAGCGGCTCCACCAACACGCCGTCCGCACCCGTCTGCCGCAGAAACTCGACGTCATACGCAGCACCCTCGGGCAAGAGAACGTAGACCGCGCGCACTTCGCTGAGCGGATCGGTCTGCAGGCGCCGCACCAGATGCAGGTCTGGCAAGCTCGCCAGCTCACCGGACACCAGCGCGAAGTCCGGCGAGTCGGCATGCAGGAGCCGGATGGCTTCGGCGGGATCGGCCGTGCCCAAGACCTCGAAGTCCTCAGCTGGCAGGAGCTCCCGCACGCGCGCTCGCACCGCAGCCGAATCGATCACCAGAACGGCGCTCACAGCGGGCGCGGGCAAGAAGCCAGCCACACTTTGCTCGACAGCGACACCGAGCTCCACGCTCAGCCGCGCAGCACTCCTGGGCAGCAACGAAAGCTCGGAGGAGCGTTCCGACGTCTGCCTTTGGAGCAGCGTATCCAGCGCTAGCGCAGCCGGCGCTTGCGCGTCCTGCGCGCGCACTGTTTCCGCGCCCACGTAGCTCGGCAGCGCGTCGGCGAAGCGGGCCAAGGCGAAGAGTGCAGTGCGCAGGCCCTCCTCACCGAGAGCACGACCTGCATCGAGCTCGGTGATAACCGTCTTCACCGCAGAGGAGAGCCGTTCCTCCTCGAAGACCTGAGCGGTCGCGTGCAGGGCATGCAAGCGCCGGCGCATCTCCTCGCGCACCTGCTCGTCGCCGGGAGCGTCGGTCATGCGACGCACTGCGGCGCGCAGCTCGTCCGCTCGGCGCGAAAGCCCCTCAAGGAAGCGATCACGCGCCGAGCCGAGAGCCGTCTGCGCGCTGCGATCCATGGTGGGCGATTGTAGTGGAGGCTACCGAGACGTCCAGCGCGCGAGGCCCCAGCTGGGAAAACGCCCGCATGCATGTCCGGTCGCACGGCGTCCGCTTGCGCCAGTGGCAACCGCCAGGTACCACAGCGGCCGTGCATTTTGTCGACGAGATCACTCTGGAAGTTCACGGTGGCCGCGGCGGCAACGGCTCGACGGCCATGCTTCGCGAGAAATATCGCCCGCTCGGCGGCCCGGCCGGTGGCGACGGCGGCAACGGAGGAGACGTCATCTTCGAAGCCGACGAGGGTCTCACCACCCTCTACGACCTCAAGTATCGGCGCATCTTCCGCGCCGAAGACGGCGAGCACGGGCGCGGCAAAGACCAATATGGCAAGCGCGGCGAATCTCTCACCGTGCGCCTGCCAGTTGGTTCTCAGATCTTCGACGCCGAAAGCGGCGAGCTGGTCGTCGATCTCGACACCATCGGCCAGCGCTTCGTGGCCGCCGCCGGTGGACGTGGCGGCCGCGGCAACCTGCACTTCGCGACGCCGTCGGATCGCGCACCACTGCGCTCCGAGCAGGGCCAAGAGGGCGGAGTCCGCAAGCTACGCGTCGAGCTCAAGCTACTGGCAGACGTCGGCATCGTGGGCTTTCCGAATGTCGGCAAGAGCACGCTGATCTCGGTCATCTCGAAGGCGCGACCCAAAGTCGCGGACTACCCCTTCACCACGCTCGCTCCTAATCTTGGCGTCGTCTCGCGCGGCGACGAGCGCTCTTTCGTGGTTGCAGACATCCCCGGCATCATCGAAGGTGCGGCGGACGGTGTGGGACTTGGGCACCGCTTCCTCAAGCATATCGAACGCACGCGCGTGCTGGTGATCCTGGTGAGCGTCGATCCAGCTCCCGATCGCTCGCTCGCGCACGACTACAAAATCTTGTTGCATGAGCTCGGTCGCTTCGATGCCGCGCTGGCCGAGCGCCCGTGTCTGGTCGCCGTCTCCAAGACCGATCTGCCGGAAGTGCGCGAAGCCCTGCCTGCGTTCCGCAAGGCGATGAAACGCAAACGCAAGGGCATCGAAGTCCTTTCGTTCTCGGCAGCCAATCACGATGGCGTCGAGGTCCTGCTCGATCGCGTCGAGGCGCTGCTCGACCAGCACCCCGTCCCTACGCGGCCGCGTCCTCACCCTCTGCCCAAAGCAGCCGACCGTCCGCACGATAAGCCCGCCGAAGAGTGAGCGTGTCCTTGCACTCGACGTCGCCGCAGCCGGAACGCATCGCGATCGTGGACGATCCACGCTTCGACGCGCACCAGGACGGCTCCGGACAACATCCAGAATGCCCCGAACGGCTGGCGGCGGCCCGCGCCGGGCTATACGCAGTGGTCGACACGAGCCAGCGCTGGGTCGTGCCGGCGCGCGAAGCGACCGATGCGGAGTTGGTGCGTGTCCATGACCCACGTTACGTGGCGCGGCTTCACGGCGCGCTCGCGCACGGCTACGGCAACCTGGACCCCGACACTTACTTCTGCCCAGCCACGCGCGAGGCCACCTGGTTAGCAGCGGGCTCCGCCATCGACCTCGCGCTCTCGCTCGTGCGCGGAGATGCCCGGCGCGGCATCGCCCTGCTCCGCCCGCCCGGCCACCATGCTCTGCCCACGTGCAGCATGGGCTTCTGTCTCTTCAACAACATCGCGCTTGCAGCCAGCG
>JADGRG010000462.1 GCA_017881145.1 Sandaracinaceae bacterium
AGCTGTTGCACGACCGACACGCCCAGACCAAGTTGTCACCGGTGTCCGCGCCGCCCTTCGCACGGGGAATCAGGTGATCGATCGCAAGGAACTCTCTCGCGCCGCAGTAGCAGCAGGCCTGCGGAAGGATCATCTTCAAGCGCTCGTCGTCAGCCAGGGAGCCGAGCTGCATCGTGGCTTTGCGCAGGCCGGAGTAGAGCCGTGCTCGGATCATGAAGTGAGTTCGCCCGTATCGCGTCGCCTTGTGTGTCACGGCAGCGTGCGCCATCGCGAGGTTTGCGTAGGACCAGTGCAGCAGCTCTCCGACGGTCTCGACCTTCATGGTGCTCCAGTAGTGTTTCGTGACGGCCGTCGCCGCCGTCGAGCCTCGACGGTGTTCCGGTTCAGGTGGTCTTCGACTCCCGCCACACGGCGAGGTCGACGCGTAGCTCTCTGACGATGTCGTCCGGCAGTGACATCAGCCGTAGCCCCATCGCCTTCCCGGCCGGGTCGTCGCGATCGTCGCGGAGGTCAGGTTGTTCTGCAGAGAGATCGCCGCCGGTGAGAACCTCGAATGTCTGCGAACGAAGCCGTAGCTCCTCGTACTGGCGCTCGTCGTACGTTCCGGCCAAGAACGGGACGCCTATCTCGAGGAATGGACCGGTTCCGTCTTGGCTGTGGCCGTGGTCGCGCTCGCGGAAGGTCTTGCTGCCGATGCGGTCAGCGCGACCCGTGCGCTGCTCGAGCACAGCCGGATTCCACGCAAGGTCGTAATGCACCACATGGCGGCAGTGGCGATGCAGATCAATGCCTTCCTGGCCGACGGATGTGCACACCAGTACCTCCGGAAGTAGCGGAGTGTTGAAGCCCGCGAAGACACGCTCGCGCTGGTCGCGTGGCGTGCTACCCGTCACAAGCGCGACGAACTGTTGGTCACGGAGCTTCGTGGCTTCGAAGAGCCGATGCCGAGAGGAGCCTTCTGCGCTGCCTCGGCCGAGCACCGAACCGCTCGAGGCGCGCAGATCCTCGACGAATATCGCGATGCGGTCCGCCATGCTTTCGCGCTGGCCGGGCAGAGGGTTGAAGAACTCGTGTGTGAGGAGCTCACCCCAGCCGCTCTCGTCGCGCTCGGTCTTCTCCGGCAACAAGCGAAGCAACACTGAATCGCGGAGTAGCGCCCGCCGCAGGGCCTGGAACACGAGCATGCGCTGTGCCCAGCCGTCCTCGTCGTGGGTGATCTCCCAGAGGTGGTCGTGCAGCGCCTGGAGCGTCCGCACGCTTGCGTGGTCGTGAGGGTCGCCGCGGCGCGCGAGCTCCGCCAGCGGGTCCACACCGAACCAGAGGCTCGGGCCGCGCGCGTACTGGTCGAAGATTGAGCCGATCCCAGCCCGACGGCGGCGGGCAGCCAGATCCTCGGCGAGTTGGCGGGCCGCGTCGCCCTGCACGCGCTGGAAGTCCAGCTTGTAGACGGTGTGCACGCCGCGCTCGTCGAAGCCCGTGGCGTCGCCTTGAGCATCGGCTCCATCCTGGCGCTCTGGCTCGCAGGCGTACGGTCGCTCGACCCACGCGTCCTCCGCCATGTGCTCGAGCACCTTGCGCCATCGATCTGGGCCGCGCCGGGCACGCGTCAAACGGCGAGCAAGGGTATGTTCGATGGCGCGGTTCAAGAACACACGGTCAACGCGCTCGCTTAGAAGGTCCACCTTCGCCGCGAGCGCAAGTTCCGCCAGCCGCACCAGATCGTCGTCGCGCAGCAACAGGTCCCCTGGGCTCAGCGCTTCCTGATCTTCCGTGGTCGCTCGCGACACTTGGCTGGCCCACGCCATCGAAAGAAGGACGCGATCGAGGCCGAGGCCTATCAGGTCACGATCTCTGCCAGTGAGTCGACTGCGCAAGGCTCGCAACTGCGTCTCACCTCCGAGGCACTGAGTCCGTTGGACACGCAGCTCGCGCTCGATCGCAGCTCGGATGATGTCGCGCAGGCGCTCAGCTGTGTTCGTTCGGAAACAGAAGATCAGCGTCTTCTCGCCGGCCTTCCAAGCCTCGAGTGTCGCCCGCACCACTTCTTTCAACTTCGGGTGCTCCGGGTCCTTTCTCGGATCAACGATCGCTTTGAGCATCGCGGGATACGGCGATCGATGGTCGCCGTCGCTCGCCCAGGCCTCGATCTTGCGCCACTCGCTGCTGGCCAGAAGGGTCGAGTAACAACCGGTGAGGTCTTGCCCCAGTGAAGAACGGCCTCGTTGCTTCTGATCGGTGACGCAGCGCATAAGCAAGTAGAGCGGGAGCTCCCCGTCACCGCGCACGTCGAGACCGGGAGCACTGTGGAGCACGTGGCGGTCCGGGCGCTCGAGGTGTCCGTCGAGGCTACGAATGTACTCGTCGCCTACGCGGAACATCCGGTGTTCAGAACGACGGCGATGCCGGATCACAAGCTCCCCGAGCTCTTGCGATAGGTCCGCGTTGAATGTGTAGAGTCCGAGCGCTTCACGCATCAGCTGACGCAAGTCGGGGTCGACAGCAGCAACGGTCTGCTCGACCAGTGAGGTCACGCGGCGTTCATCCGCTTGCCCAGCGGCGGTTGCGATTCTGCGCAGCCGCGCACGTGCATCGACGAAGTGGTCCCCGTACCAGGCTTCGCTCACGGCGTCGGTGGTCACGCGGCTGGGGAGGCGCCCCCAGGCGCGCGCGAAGCGCTTGCTAGCTTCGGCAGAGCTCTTGAGCACTGGGGCGATCACTTGCTCGCGTCGCTCTCGCAGCCGCTGCCGGCGGGCGTCAGCAGCTCTCCGGTCACGACAGGACTGGATGTCTTCGCCAATCCGCAGCAGTTGAAGCATCTCTTCCGGACGGAGCTGAAACGGCGTCGCGGTGAGCAGAAGCAGACGCCGAACCTTCGGTGCGATGAGCTCGCTGAAGATCTTGTACCCATTGGTCCCGGCGTCTGGGCCGTTCTTCCAGTTGTGAGCCTCATCGACGATGACGAGAGGCAGACCCTCTTTCACCATTGCCAGGCTGAGGCGCTCATGCAGCCGGACCAGGCGCCGCTCGATGTCCTTGAAGTGCTGGTCACGCTCTCGAACATACGGTTCCGATAGTTCGATGCACCGTTGACGTAGTTCCTCGATCTCACCGCAGTGGTCTTGCGTTCCCTCGCGATCCAGGAGGGCGAGCCAACGCACAGCATCATCTTCGGTGTAGGTGAGAAGCTCGTGTTCTCGCTCAGTGATGAACAGAAGCTCGCCGGGGCGTGGCCATCCGGCTGGAGCACCACGCAAAAGTCGCTCCCGTCGGTCGCCCCGAAAGGATGCGCCCCAGTATCGAAACAGGCAGCCCAGGAGATAGCGACGCTTGAGCTCGTAGTTGACGATGCGCTTACCCGAAAGCACGCCTGGGTGCGCAACGATGACCTTCGCTCCGCGTCCACCGCGACTCAGCGCGCGCGCGAGCTCGTCGAGTTGTTCGACGGGTTCTGGCTTGAACAGCGCTTGCGCCTCGACCTGATGCTCGGGATGGACACAGCGACGAACGAACTCTTCTACTTCCCGCCTCCACTTCTCGAAGAGCGAAGCGTTGCCAGGAACCAGGATCAGCACCTTCTGCATGCACGATGCGAGATCGGGCGGCATTTCGCCCCGTTGTCGGTGGTGCAGCACGGAGTACGCGACGCCTAGCGCGACGAAGGTCTTTCCCATACCGACCTCGTCCGCCACGATCTGCAGCTCCCAACGCTTGTCGTCGTCGGTTGTATAGAGCCGGTCGAGCAGCGCGCGCACCGTAGCCGTCTGACGCTCCGCGTCACGTCGATCCTTGATCCGTGTGCGGTCCAGTCCGAGGTCGAAGTGCTTTGAGATCGGGATCATGCACGACCCTTGTTGCGCTTGCCGAGAAGCGTGGCGCAGTAGCGATCGAAGGCGGTGGAAGGGCCGAGCTGCATTGGGTGTGCGGCGCGGAGATCGGTGAGGAGCACCATGAGCTGCTCGAAGCAGTCCGTGATCTCGCGGCTCCAGAAGTCAGCGAGACGTGGCCGGACCTCATGTGTGCGCGCACCGTCAAGCTGCGCGCATATCTCCACGAGCTGAAAAGCCCCTGCCGTTGGAGAGCGTGAAGAGACCGAGACCTGGCGCATCACCTCGCGGCCCAGCGCGAGAGGGCTCACCGGTCCACGCACAGCGAGCCGGATCGCTGCCTCCGAAACCGCCGACGACTTCAGGTCGCGTCCGATTCCGTGGAGCGCCTCGACAAACGCGCGCACTTGATACGACTGAATGCGCGAGGTGTCGACGCCGCTCGGAACGTCCGCCAACTCCGCTCGGAGCTTCGCCTCCTCGGCAGGCGTGGAGGGATCATCGAACATCTCCTCCCAGGTGAGCCGCCCTTGGTAGTAGCTCAACAGTCTCAGCTCGTCGGGCTTGCGATCGTCTGGAGCCACCGGAAGTGCATAACGTGCGTCATGAGAAACGTTCAGCGGGAACGCGCAGCCATCCGCACATCCGGGCCAACGAACCGTGACCTGACGCTCGAGCAAGAGTTGTCGGAGCTGGAGCGCGTCGGGTGTCATCCGGGACTCGCGTGCACAACCATCACCGACCAGCAACGCAGAAGTCGCATCTCCGTCCGCCATGGAAACGGACCAGCTCCAGCCCTCAGGCCGCTCCTCGAAGTGGACAACCAGCTCCAGCGTGTTCGGGTCCGCCGAGCTCGGCTCGAGCACAATCGACTGCACGAAGTCGGGCCACGACATTTTCGCCGGACCCTCCGGGGGAGCAAGAAGCTCACCTCCCTTAGCGTCCGCGAGCACCACCTCTTTGCCTGCCGTTTGCGGGATCATCCCGTCCAGCACGCGTCGCTCCGCGCCCGTTCGCAGCGCGAGGACGCCCGCTTCTATGTTCGCGTACTGCTGATCGCCGACGAAACCCCAACCGCGGCGTGTGAAGTTACCTGAACCGAAGTACGCGAGCGTGCTGTGAGCTCCGTGCGCGACCACCACCTTGGCATGGAGACGACGCGTGCCGGCGAAGTCGTCTCGTCCGCCCACCTCATCGGGCAACACAGTCGGATCTGCCCCCTGGGCGACAATGGTCGCGTCGATTCCATCCGGAGAAAAACCCATGTAGCTCGGTGGGAGTTGGGGACACAGCTCGCCATGGAGTGGCTCACGTTGCGCCTCAGTGATGAGCCTTACTCGTGCGGCCGGCGCGAGTCGGCCTCGGTCGCGAAGCTCGCTCAGCAGGAGCTGCACCGGACCCGCTTCGGCCTCTTCGGACCAGAATGGTGACACCACGGTGAGCCGTTCAACTCGGTCATCCACGGGCAACCGCTCGATGAAATGCCGCCACGTTGGCGTTTCATCGCCGCCCCAATCGAACCACACGTTGCTCGCTGCGGCAGCCGGCGCCCACTCCGCGAGACTCTCGAGTGCCATATCGATGACCCGCCGACCACCTTCGTCAAGCCGCTGAAGCAGAGCACGCGGCATGGCCTTCAACGCTGAGCGAATGAGTGGAACGTCGGCCGTCTCGTCGCTCATCGCGGACAAAACAGCAGCAGCTTCCCGATTGTCACGGTAGCCTGCCAACGTCAGGTTCGCGCTCGTGACGAGAAAGCGCACCGCGCGCTCATACACGATGAGCACGACCTTGGCGTGAAGAGCACGACCTGGCGCGTGATACGGAATCAACTCGATGCGGAGCGTACGCGGGCGTCCGAGGTATCGCCCCGCCTCCATCACGATGCACGCTGCGTCCATCAGGGCTAGCTCGCGTTCGATCGCGATCCGGCTCGTCCAACTGCGATCTTCCCACGCACCAAGTCCGAACAGTGCTGGCAGGAAATCGGTCTCGAAGAAATCCGGATCGAACTCGTACGTTGTCGCCAGCAGCCCGCGAACACGACCGACGACCGCACGATCAGACGCCAGCCGGTCCATCAGCTTTCGCGCAGCGACATCGGGCTTCGCGGCTTTGCTCATGCGGCACCAGCGGCGCGGCTCAGCGCATCGGCCGCCTGCAGTCGGTACGGGTGCGGTGCGACCTGAGTCACTTCCTTCGGCTCGTGGTCGAAGCCACCGGCGTTGGCGAGCGTCAATGACACGCCACCGTCATGCCGCCGAACCCACGGTAGCTTCGGACGCCCCTGATCCCACTTGCCCCGCTGAACCGCATCGTGCCTTTCGAGCAATGCCGCCACCAGCACCATCGGCGATCCAGCGCTGGCCTGCGCGAGGAAGGTCCGAACATCGTCGAGCCGGCCGATGTCGCGCCGACACCACTCAGTGCGGGTGTCGCTCACGGCTTGCTCGAGCTTCTCGTGGCAGGGAGCTAGGTTGGCAGATACCTCATGAATCACGGGATCATCAGCGAGCTCTTCGACTGAGATGGCACCCGAGACAGCCGCCCGGCACAGCCACAGCACGCGCTCGAAGCCAAGAAGCACCGCGCCGTAGCACGCCTCAAAAGCCAGCACGCACCGCAGGCTCTCGTACAGGTCGCGAGTCTCCTCGTCGCCTTCTATCTTCTTCAGGACACGACCGATCCGCCGAAGCTCGCTGTCATCACGTTTCTTCCACGGTGTCTCGTCCAGTAGCTCCACCATGCGAGTACGAACGGGATCCCTGTGAAGCGCGTCATGAAGACACCGGGCTTCGGCCGCCCCGGGTTCCGAGGAAACATGAGAGCGCTCCCCCCACGACGCGAGCGCGGACAGCGCGACATCTTCGTCTTTCAATGCCGCGCGACGAATCGCGGATGGCACCTCTGTTGCATCGAGGAAGGCCTCTGCAAGGCGGTCGCCGAGATCAGGCGTGAGCGTGAAGGTCTTGCGATCGAGCAGGCGCAACTCATCTGCTACGTTCCCGTAGATGCCGATCGCGCCGTAGCGTTCCTGACGTGACAAGATGTGAAAATCGAGCTTCGTCCGTGTCTTGCCTTGTGCGCGCAGGTCGGCCGCGACATCGGTCACTCGAAGCACGCCACGGAGTCCTTGTGTTGGCAGGTCTTCGCTCGCCGCGAGCACGTTAGCGAGCGCCCAGAGACGCTCGAATCGCAACACTACGTCACGGCGCGCCTTGGCTTGTTCTCGACTCGTGGCCGCCGTCACGTCCGCCGCCAACCGCGTGCCCGTGCATAGCATTGAGAAGTATCTCGGCTGGTTGGCGACGTTCGTCAGACCCGGCAGGATCTTGTCCGCCAAGAGACCATAGCCTCGGTCGAAGCCGAGCGGGTCGATGCTGTTGCCCGGCAGGTCTGACGGGTCGTAGGAAGTCAGGAATGGTTCAAAAGCCAAGGCGCTCCTCCTTCGTCACATCAACGCGCGGATAGCCATCATAAACGCTGGCCCCCCGCGCGGCGGTTCCGCAAACAACGCGATGATGCGAGCGGATAGCCATCATAAACGCTGGCCCCC